>CBIHQZ010001465.1:0-2013 GCA_966212315.1 uncultured Myxococcales bacterium | reverse complement strand
AGCGATCCAGCATTCGCGCGCGGAGCCTGCGCCCGTTCGCGCATCGCAGCCGCGGTCGCGAGTCGAGCCCGCTCGTCCCGCTCGGCCGTGTGCGCGACCGGCATTCCCGGAGCCGGAAGGCGGTTCGTCCCCGTGCTCGGTGCGGTGCCGTTCGACGGCGTGATCTCCACCGCCGGCACCACATCGGCAACGCGATCGTCCTGCGCATCGGTCGGCCGTGGATGCGACTGATAGAAGATCAATCCGACGCCGATCATGATGATGAACACGGCGGCCATCGCGACCTGCCGTCGCATCGCGAGTTCACCGGCCCGTTCGAACCATCGCGAAACGCGCCCGTCTTTTGGTCGGATCGGTTCGACGTTCGAGCCGGCGTCCATCGACGGATCGCCGCCCGCGCCCGCCGGAACTGCTGCACCCGCGAGCGATGCTTCGGCGAACCGTGCTGCTTGCGCGTCGATCGCGGCGCGCAGCGTGCGGCTCACGTCCGGCGGCTCTTCTTGTGTCATCCGCTTCGCGAGCGAACGACCGCGCGTGATCCGAGCCAGGGCATCGCGACACTCGCCGCATCCATCGGCATGGCGTCGCACCGCGGCCGCACGCACTTCGTCCAACTCGCCGTAGGCGAGATCGAGAAGCAGGTCGTTGCAGGTCTGGCAGTCCATGGCGTTGTCCATCATCGGCGACGCGCTATCCGAGCGCGCGAGCATAGTCTTCGTACTCGGCGAGCGCTTCCTGAAGCCGCTCGAGCGCGTAACGCATCCTGCTCTTCACGGTGTTTTCCGGGGCGCCCACGATCGCGGCGATCTCTTTGAACGCCAGGTCCGAATACTCCCGCAGCAGGAACACCTCTTTCTGATCGGCCGGCAGCGAAGCGATCGCGTCCGACAGTCTCACCTGCAGTTCGCGCCCGACCGCGTCACGGTCCGGATGCGCCCGCGTGTCTTTCACCGTCTCGCCCAGCGAAGGCCCGTCGTCCGAGTCGCGCGCGCCCTGATCCAGCGACGGGTGCTTCCGCAACGCGGCCTTGCGCGCGTGATCGATGCATAGGTTCCGCGCGACCGTGTACGCCCACGTCGAAAACTTCGACGCTCGCTGGAATTCACCCGCGCCCTGCACGATCCGCAGCCACGTGTCCTGCAAGATCTCTTCGGCCGTCTCGCGCTGGCGCACGGAACGCAGGATGAAGTTGTAGAGACCCGTTCGGTGACGGCGCATGAGTTCCTCGAACGCGCGGGCTTCCCCAGTGCGAAACCGCTCGAGCAGCGCCTCGTCCGCGACATCGCGTGACTCGGTCGTCATCGGCTACTCCGCACCGAGGGGTATCGAACCGCACGTATGTCTTGTCAGACGTCCCATGTCGCGAAGCGGTCTAACGGGTCGCGCGATCGTAGCCGGTCGGACGCCGCGCGGTCCAACGCTCTGATCGAAGACGACCGCGGGGGAAGAACTCGGACTCGAGCGTAGGCTCCTCCGTCACGGCAGGGCGATCTCCGACGATGCTGTTGTGCGGTCGGCCGAGGTCGAAGCACGGCCGGCTTCACGTTGTGGTCCCAATGGGAAGGAAACGAAGTGAATGTGCGCTACGTCGGCATTGGTACCGAAAGCCTCTGGCCAACTGCCGGGATGTGCGGGCAAACTGCCGCGGTCCGGTGACCTGTGCACCGGGCGCTCATAACGGTGTCGAAGCATTCACCAAAGGGGCCTTGTCGATGCGCTTTCCTGTGATGGCAGCAATTCTCGGTGCAGTGACGTGCTTGTGCAGCGCGACCGCGTTCGCACAAACCACCACCGCAACCACCAGCACGACTGCTGCCGCGACGACCACCGCAGCCACGAGTGATGCCGGCTCGTCCGCATCGCCCGCGCCCGACAATGCGGCGCCGGCGGCAAGCGCGGATGCGGGTATCACGGGCGAGCAGTACGTCGTCCGTTTGCGCGACCTCGAGCAGCGCATCAACGAACTGAAGGAAGAGATCTTTCGCTCGAAAGCGCGTCTTTCGCTGCTTGCCG
>CBIHQZ010001464.1:0-2017 GCA_966212315.1 uncultured Myxococcales bacterium | reverse complement strand
GCACGAATCGAGTCCACCATCGCGCACGCAGCGACCGCGCAATCGCGTCGATGTCGGCATCGGGGGTCGGCTCGAGAACGCTTGCCATCACGAATCTACGCAACGCTGCGCGACGATCGTGCGCGCGGCCTTATCCTGCGCGCACGGAAGCGCCCGGTGCATCGAGCGCGAGCGCGATTCGTGCGCGCGGTCATTCGACAGGGGCCGCACACCGCGCGCGTCCCGAGTGTCGCGCAGCACACGGTTCGCGCGATCGACTGCGCACAGGCGCTCGGGCGACAGTCGATACACTCGGCGCCATGCGACACACCCAACGATGTCCGAAGTGCAGTGGCCGCAAGCTCTGGCGGATGAGTCCGTTCATGGTTCCCGATTGGGAATCGAACAACGTGGTGCAGCCGCTCCCCGCAGTCGCGCGCGCCGGATCGGGCACGACGGAGACGCACGGGTGGGAAAAGAAACTCGTCGCGGGTGCTTTCGAGGTCTGGATCTGCAGCGCGTGCGGACTCACCGAGTGGTACGCGGGTGGCGTGAACGAGACGCTCGCGAAGCTCTCGCGCATCGAGGGTTCGGGGGTCGCGTATGTCGATGGCGACGCGGGCGTGCCTCCGTATCGGTGAGCGGCCGCTCGTGCGCACCTCACCGCCGCTGCCGCGCGCCCCTCTCACTCCGACGCCACGAGGTCGCGCGTTGACGCAGGCGTCGTCGAGAGAGGGGCTCGAACAATGCTGAGTGGTCGGCGACTGGCTTGGGTGGTGCGCGCGACGGGCCGGAAACGTGCATTGAGCGCGGTGAGTGAGCGTGCTCGGATGAAGCGGCCAGCCTCATCGCGCGATGTGCGATCGACTCCGTCGGGATCTCGCTCGAAGCGCTCGAATCACGCCGCCGTCGTTCCAGCCCCTCTCTCGACGACGCCTGCGTTCACGCGTTACCGGTAGCGTCGGAGGGAGAAGGGCGCGCGGCAGCGCGGGTGAGGTCTCACCCCTCGGTCTTCTTCGCCGCCGCCTCTTCGAGCACTTTCAAGATCGCCTCGCCGTCGCGCGCGATGCGCACTGCGCCGAGCCCATCGATCGCCGCCAGATCGGCGAGTGACCGCGGCCCCGCCCGCACGATGTCGCTCAACGCATGCCCCGGCAGCACAACCTGCATGTCGACGGTGCGCTCGGTCGCGACCTTTCGCCGCCACGCGCTCAGCGCCGTCTCGCGCGCACGACGCACGTGGAACTCGCCCGGGGGAAGTTTCGAACGCGTGTACGCAGCGCGTTCCTCTTCGGGGATGTCCTCGACGCGCGCCGCGGCCTGCAGCGCGGCCAGCAGATTGCCCGCGATCGCAGCGCCACGGTCGTAGAGCCCGCCCACCTTGCGAACCTCCATCACGGTGGTCGGACGTTGCTTCGCGAGCGCGAGCAACGAAGCGTTCGACACGATGCGACCGACCGGAAGGTTCTCGCGCACGGCGGCTTCTTCGCGCACGAGCGCCATCGCACGCAGCGCCGCACGCGCGGAAGGGAACAGGTCCATCGCACCCTTGATGCGAACGTACGGCGGCGCGCTGCTGTCCTCGGGCTCGCGCGCGTTCGCCAGGGCGTACTCGGTTTCGACCGCGACCTCTGCGGCGATGCCGGCCGTCGTTGCGTCGGCCTCGAGCGTCTTCGCGAGCGGGCCGAGATGCGCGACATCGGCGACCAGATACTCGAGTTGTTCTTCGTCGAGCGGCCGCCGCGCCCAGTCGTCCTGCTGATGCGCCTTGTCGAGTTGCACCGCGAATCGCTGATTGAGCAGCGCGCCCAGCCCTGTCTCTTTGAGACCGAGAAAGCGCGCGTGCAGCGCGGTGTCGACGACGCGTCCTACATCGAGTCCGCACTGCACGAGCATCCGCACATCGAACGCCAGATCGTGGATCACGACTTCGGGGCCGTTCGGTCCGAGAATCTCGCGCAACGGTTCCAGCGTCGGAAGCGTGAGCGGATCGACGAGGTACACCGTCTCGGCGGGCTCGGTCTCGTGTGCGACGCAC
>CBIHQZ010001463.1:0-2024 GCA_966212315.1 uncultured Myxococcales bacterium | reverse complement strand
TTCACCCGCCGGGAATTCCTCGGCGAGGCCGCGCGCATTCGTGACCAATGGTGAGAAGTGATGGGGGGTGAGGTCTCACGCTTCCGACGCAACGGACGGGAGGCAGGCCACGCCGTGCGCGTAATCCCTCGCTCGTCCGGCCCATCCCGAACCCGTCGCACTGACCGTCCGCGTACCGCCGGGTCATCCCGCACGGCCTCGCGCGCATTGCATGCCCGCGATGAGCCGGCGCGGTGGGGGCTCTCACTGCCGCGCATCACCCCTGCCCGCGCGCGTACCTCCGCTTCGCGCATCCCACCGAGCGATGACGCCGCGCCTTCAACGCATCACCACGCTCTCACTCACGCTCGCCGCCGCCGGCTCGCTGCTCGATTGCGCCAGCGCGCCGCGCCGATTCGCCGCGCGCGAGCCGCTCTGGACCGACACGGACACGCGCCCGATCCATCACGCGCCGCATTCGTATTACAGCCCGCTCTTGTGGGACGGCGCCGATCAGATGGTCTTCCGACCCGTCACGCGCGCGCTCTGGGTCGAGACGAATCACGAAGCGGTGAACGTGAACTCGGTCGACGAGGTCCCTGACTCGAGCTGGTATCAGAACCGCCTCGCGACTCACGAGTTCTCGCCGGCAGAGGCCTACGAAGGCTCGTGCGCGGGACATCCGATGCCCGACGCGAACGGCGCCTGGACGATCCTTTCGTCGAAGCCGAACGGATGGTTCCCGGGCTTCGTCGCGCGCGGTCCCGATGGTCAGCGCTACTTGATGAAAGCCGACGGCGTGGTGCAAGCCGAGCAGACCACCACCGGTGACATCGTCGGTTCGCGCATCTTCTGGGCGGCCGGCTACAACGCGCCGTGCAACCGCTCGATCCGCATTCAGGCCGCGAATCTGCGGCTCGCACCGAACGCGCACTACGAAGACTCCTCGGGCCACGACCGCCCGATGCAGCGCTCGCAGATCGAAGACGTTCTCTCGCACGCGCGACACTACGAGGACGGTAGCTATCGACTCGGCATCTCGCTCTTCGTCGAAGGCCGCCCGCTCGGACCGTTCACCTACCAAGGCACGCGCAACGACGACCCGAACGACGTGATCCCGCACGAGGACCGTCGCGATCTGCGCGGCGCACGTCTTCTCTCCGCGTGGATCAATCACTGGGACGCACGCGAGCAGAACACCCTGACGTCGTGGATCGATACCGGCTCGAACACCGGCTACGTGCGTCACTACATGATCGACTTCGGCGACACGCTCGGAAGCATGTGGCCCATCGACGGACTGAACCGTCGCCTCGGACACAGCGGCTATCTCGACGTCGGCCATCTCACGAGCGACTTCCTCACGCTCGGATTGATCGACCGTCCGTGGGATCACGTGCACACCGATCGCGACGGATGGATCTTCGGCTACTTCACCGAGTCGCCGTTCGACCCGTCGTCGTGGCGCCCGGCGTATCAGAACCCTGCGTACAACCGGATGACCGAGCGTGATGCGGCATGGATGGCGCGCATCCTCGCGAAGTTCACCGACGCACACGTGCACGAGATCGTGCGAGCCGCGAACCTGTCGTACGCGCCGTGGGCAGACGCGCTCGAACGAATCCTGAAGGCGCGCCGCGACGCGATCCTCGCGCGATACCTCACGCGCGTGTCGTCACTTGCCGACGTCGCAGTGCGAGGCAATACGGTGTGCGCAAGCGATCGCGCGATCGAAGCGCATCTCTATGGGCACGCGCGCTACCAGGTCGAGTGGCTGACCGACGGACGCGACGACCGCCACGCGACACTCGGTGTCGTCGCGAACGACGGAACGCGCGTGTGCTTCCAACTCCCCCCGCGCGCGAACTCGGAGTACGGGGTTTTGCGCGTTACGACTTCGCCGCAAGGCCGGCGCGACGAGCAACCGCTGCGCGTGCACTTGTATGCGATGGCGAATGGCAGCGGGTACTCGCTGGCGGGGATCGAGCGGTAGGGGATCGAAGACCTCATCCCCGCGGCTGCGCGCCCCTCACCCTCCGACGCCA
>CBIHQZ010001462.1:0-2029 GCA_966212315.1 uncultured Myxococcales bacterium | reverse complement strand
GGAAGAGACCACCGGTGTGTTCAACCGACATCGCGAGCCTCACGAAGGTGAGGCTTCGGGGGTGTTGCCGTGGCTTCAGCCGCTTCAGCCGCCGGGTCCCAAGGCAGCCCGAACCGGGGGCCACTCGACCGAGTGGGGGGAGCCCTCGCGACGCGCGCGGCGAAACGGAATACCGTCTCCACCACGCGCATGTTGGAGCTGTACTTCGTCCGCCATGGTCAGACTGATTTCTCCCGCGAGAACCGCTTCTGCGGAACGATCGATCCGCCCTTGAACGACGTCGGACTCGAGATGGCGGACGCGTTCGGCGAGGCCTACGCGAAGCACGCGTGGACCGCGATCTATGCTTCGCCGAGTCTGCGCGCGCGGCAGACCGCCGGTGCGCTCGCGAAGCGCGCCGCGATGGATTTGCGCGTCGAGGACGGGCTGCGCGAGATCGGCTACGGCGACTGGGAATCGCTCCGTCACGAAGACGTGAAGTCGCAGTGGCCCGAGGCGTACGCGTACTGGTCGGCCGACGTCGCGAGTCGCGGTACCCCGGGCGGCGAAACGGCGTTCCAGGTAGCCGCGCGCGCGGCGCCCGTCATCGAGAAAATCCGGCGCTTTCACGGCGAGGGGAAAGTGATGATCGTTTCGCACAAAGCGACCATCCGCATTCTCGTGTGCGCCCTGCTCGGCATGGACGTGCGCTTGTTCCGCGATCGCATCGCGCAACCGGTGGCGGCCGTCACGCGCTTCGAGATCGGCCCGCGCGGCGCGCTCCTCACGATGCTCGGCGACGTGTCGCATCTCCCCGCATCGTTGCGAGGGCTCGAGGGGACCTGAGTTCGAGTCTCCGACTTCGCGGGTCACAAAGAGTTTGCGTCGAATCGCAGCGAGTTCGCGTCTTCGCGGATCACGGCGAGTTCATCCTCGTCCGAGGATCCTGAGCGAAGTGCCGAGTCTGCGAGGCGCGAAGTCGAAGGACGCAACGCGCGCACCCGTCTGCGGGTTCGACAAGCTCGCCATGCGACGCAGACGACGGAACGCTCTCTCGAGCGCTCTGCGTGGTTCGACAAGCGCACCATGAGTTCCAGACGGCGAGACTCGGCCTCTAATCGCGTCCTACTTCGCCAGCATCAAGATCGAGAGCCCGAGCAGGATGCGGTACGCGCCGAATGGCGCCATGCCCGCGCGCCGCACGTAGCGCAGGAACGCGGCGATCACCGCCCACGCGACGACGAACGACACCAGCATGCCGACGCTCAACGCGAGGATGCTCCCGTTCTGCGCGAGAAGGACGTGGCGCGACTTGATCAGCTTGAACAGTGTCGCCGCGCCGAGGGTCGGGATCGCGAGCAGGAACGAGAACTCGGTCGCGGTCGGCGTCGAGAGTCCGGTGAGTTGCGCCGCGACGATGGTGCTCATCGAGCGCGACATGCCCGGCCACAGTGCGAAGCACTGACCGAGTCCGATGAGCAGCGCGCGCTTCGGCGTGACGTGCTCGAGCCCCTCGAGTCCTTCTTCTTTCTTCAACCGCCGCATGCCCTCGACCACGAGCATCACCACGCCGCCGACGATCAGCGCGATCACCACCGGGGTCGGTCCGAAGAGCCGTCGCTCGATCGCTTTGTGAAGGAAGAAACCAGCCACCGCGGCCGGGAGGAATCCGATGAACAGTGCGAGCGCGAGTTGCACCGATCGCGGCTCGCGCTTCGTGAGTCCCTGCAGTCGTTCGCCGAGAAGTTTGCGGTAATACACGAGCACCGCGAGCAGCGCGCCGAGTTGGATCACGACCTCGAATGCGTCCGCGTACTCTTTGTTCTCCGCGCGATCGAGCCCGAGCAGATGGCCGACGAGGATGAGATGTCCGGTCGAAGAGACCGGAAGGAACTCGGTCAGACCCTCGACGATCCCGAGGATGATCGCTTTGAACAAATCCATGTTCGCGAGGGCGTAGCGGACCTCGTTCGCGAATGCCAGCCCGGCGGCGACCCGCCGCATGAACGGTGTGGTCGAGCGCACATCGAATCGTGCAAAGATCCGCGTC
>CBIHQZ010001461.1:0-2033 GCA_966212315.1 uncultured Myxococcales bacterium | reverse complement strand
CTTCGGACGACACTCCCGCGTCTACAAAGCGGAGTGTCGTTCGGGGAGGGGCGCGCGGCAGCGCGGGAGGGGTCTGCGCGAATCCGAGACGCACGCGGCAGCGCGGGAGGGGCTGCGAATTTGCCTCCTCGGCGCCTCGGCCAGGTGACTCCGTTCGCTGACGTTCGTCGAAACGTTGTCGCGACGGTATCGCTGCCCGTACCATGGGCGTCGTGCAGTACGTAGGCACCCGCCGCACGATCCCTCGCATCCTCACCATGGTCCTCGCGGGCGGCGAAGGTAAACGCCTCGCCCCGCTCACACTCGAACGCGCGAAACCCGCGGTTCCGTTCGGCGCGAGGTACCGAATCATCGACGTGGTCTTGTCGAACATCGTGAACAGCGGGTTCCACAAGATCAAAGTCCTCACGCAGTACAAGAGCGCGTCGCTCGAAGAGCACGTCGCCCGCGCGTGGAGGCTGTCGCCGATTCTCGACAACTACATCGAGACGATCCCCGCGCAGCAGCGCACGGGTCTCTCGTGGTTCAAGGGAAGCGCCGACGCCGTGTGGCAGTGCTTCCACGTCGTCGATGACGAAGATCCCGAGATCGTCATGATCTTCGGCGGCGACCACATCTACAAAATGGATATCCAGCAGATGCTGGATCACCACCTCACGAAGAACGCCGACCTGACGGTCGCGGCGATTCCGGTGCCGAAGAAAGAAGCCACCGACTTCGGCGTGATCCACATCGATGCCGAAGGGCGCGTGATCTCGTTCGTCGAGAAGCCCAAGGATCCGCCGGAAATTCCGGGGCGTCCCGGTTGGTCGCTGGCGTCGATGGGGAACTACATCTTCCAGCGCGACGCGCTGCGCGACGAACTGATCAAGGATCAGACGAACGACAAGAGCGCGCACGACTTCGGCAAGAGCATCCTTCCGTCCATGGTCGAGGGCGGCAAGCGCGTGTTCGTGTACGACTTCGCGACCAACATGGTGCCCGGCGAAGCCAAGAACGGGTACTGGCGCGACATCGGTACCGTGAGCGCATACATGGAAGCGCACATGGACCTGGTGAGCATTTCGCCGGAGTTCAATCTCTACAATCGCCAGTGGCCGCTGCGCACCGGCGTGTCGTTCGATCCGCCTGCGAAGTTCGTGTTCAGCGATCAGAGCAACGCGCGCATCGGCATCGCGACCGACTCGCTCGTGAGCGACGGTTGCATCATCTCGGGCGGGCAGATCCACAAGTCCGTGCTCTCGCCCGGCGTGCGCGTGAACTCGTTCGCGCACATCGAGCAGTGCGTGCTGCTCGAACGCGTGAAGGTCGGGCGCTATGCACGGCTGCGTCGCGTGATCGTCGACAAGGACGTCGAACTTCCGGCCGGCATCCAGATCGGATTCGATCTCGAGGCGGACAAGAAGCGCTTCACGGTGACCGAAGACGGCATCGTGGTGATTCCGAAACGTGCGCGCCTCGCGTAGCGCGTAGACGACGACACACGCGTCGCGTTCGACGCCACCGAGCGCCGATCGCTCGTTACCCGCCCTTCGTCGAAACGTGCTTCTCGCTGTGTCCCTGCTGCGTTCGCGCGCGGGCCCCAGGGCGGGTCGCGCGCGCTGCGGGTCGCGCGGTCGATGGCATGCGGCGTGATACGGTGCGCGCCGTGCGTCCGTGCGCCGACCGAACGGCGTGCCGCGCACCCTCGGGAGGATTTCATGCGTGCTCTTCGTGTGTCCCTGGTCGTCGCAGTGGGCTCTCTCTCGGCCGCGTGCGGCACCGTGTCGGGCCCGCTGCTCGACGGTTATCAACCCGCAAGCCTCGATTCGGCGCCGCGCATTCAACGTCTCTCGCAAGCGAGCGCAGCCTGGGTCAGCGCGGCAGGTGGCATTCCTTCGACGACCGACATGGCGTGTCCGCATCAGGAAGTGCACGGCGACACGACGACGTTCACCGGTGGTTGTACCGACTCCGCCGGCGTCGAGTGGTTCGGCACCGCAACCGCGCGTGCGGACAGCGGCAATCACATCAGCGAGATCCACTTCGACGAC
>CBIHQZ010001460.1:0-2034 GCA_966212315.1 uncultured Myxococcales bacterium | reverse complement strand
GGATCTTCGACGGCGCCGGTCGAATGACCGACGTGCAGACGTTCCAGCCGTTGCCAGGATCGTACGACGTTGCGTGGACGCGTCAGGGCCCCGGCGGAGCGCTGCGGCCGTTCCGGCAGCGCCTGCGGCAGATCTACGACCTGGGTGGCAACGTCGCGTCGCGTACAGACTCGTTGCAAGCGAACGGCGCCGGGCTCACCGAGCAATTCTCGTATGACCCGCTCGATCGTCTGCGCGACGTCACCGGCCCGCAGAGCCAGTCGTACACCTACGACGACGCCGGGAATCTTCGCAGCGGCGCGGGCGACGTCTACACACAGGAGTCCTCGCGGCCGCACGTGCTCGACCGATTCACGCCACGCGGCGGGCCGGAAGAAACGCTTCACCACGATGTCCTCGGACGGCTCGTCTCGCGCACGGTGAACGGCGCCGAGCGGCGTCACGTCGACTACACGGCGTTCGATCTGCCGCGCGAAGTCGCCGACGCGAGCGGCATCACCCGCTTCGCGTACGACAGCGACGGCACGCGCGTGCTTCGCGCGGGGCCCTCGAGCGCAACGCTCTACGCGGGCGCGTTCACCCGCGAGATCGCCCGCGGCGGCTCGGGGCAGTACGACGGCGCGGTCTCGAACCGCATGCAGGTCAGTGCTGGCGGACGCGTCGTCGCGGAGGTCGAGTGGCAGCAGAACTCGCCCACCGCGCCGGTGAACCAAGAGCGCACGCACTACGTGCACGACGACCACCTCGGGACATCGACGGTGGTGACGGACGAGCACGGCAACACCGAGCAGCGAGTGAGCTTCGACGCGTTCGGGCGTCGTCGCGATCCGGACTGGCGCGTGACGTCGGTACCCGGCGATGCGCTGCTGACGCGCGAAGGATTCACCGGTCACGAGAGCGACGAAGCGCTCGGCCTCGTGAACATGCGCGGGCGGATGTACGACCCGCAGACGCGGCGATTTCTCAGCGCGGATCCGTTCGCGGCGATCGGGTCGTCGCAGGGGTTGAACGCGGTACGCGTACGTCGTCGGCAATCCGCTGACGCATACGGACTCGAGCGGGTTCGGGTGTGATCCGTCGCTCGCGAATCCGTGCAACGACTCGCTGGCGCAGTGGGGAACCGGCGATCCGATCGGGTCGTTGCTCGATCTCGCGCTGGGTGATCAGAGCGCGCCGCTTCCGAGCGCGGCGCGAGCGCCGCAGCCCGCGGGTTCTTCGGGGGCGACGCGCACGCAGGGATATCAGCCGCGGCAGGCGGCGGGAGCGGTGGCGCAGCAGAGCGGGCGAACGGAGATCTCGCCGGCACGGTGGTACTCGTTCGACACTGGATCGCCGCTTTTCGCGATCGCGGATCGGGGGAGCCTGCTGGTGGCGCAGGCGGCGTCGGACGTCGTGCCGGCCGGCGGTGTGCTGGCGCTGTCGCCGCTCGTGCGGCGGAATCCGTGGTTCATGGCGGGGTACCTGAGTTGGACGGCGTCGACCGCACTGACACAGGCGGTGCTGGGTACCGATTGGTACGGGAACGAGGTCAGCGCGTCAGGCCGGTTGATGAACCTCGCGACGGGGCTCGGGTCGCTGCTCGGGATGCCTGACCTCGTGAACAGCTCCGTGCTCGGGTTGAATTCGTTCGCCAGCGCGAGTCGTACGGCGAGCGTATCTAGTGGACTCGGCGATCGACTGCCTGCGTCCCTGGTCCGAGTTATCTCACGTGGCGAGCGTGTCGCGGACTTGATAGATGAGGTCGCGGGCGCCACGTACCAAGACGGTTTGGAGCGCGCAATCATCTCAACTATGGATGGAGACAGGCTCATCGTGCAGGGAGGAGCCGGCGGAATGAGTTTCGAAGGATTCGACGTTCGCCGCGTACTGCTCCATACACATCCGATCACGACCGGGCCATCGAGCGACGATTTCAATATGTTGCGGACGCTGGGCCAACGTAGTTCGTGGATCTACGAATTGTTTGGAGGTGGCCTCAGTCGGTTTCGGAGGTACTAGTGGCTTTTGTCATCCCCGGTAGATCGATTTGTCGTC
>CBIHQZ010001459.1:0-2037 GCA_966212315.1 uncultured Myxococcales bacterium | reverse complement strand
ATGGACGTGCAGGAAGATCCCGAGAGTGGCGAGGCACGCGGCGGCGACGAGGCGGATGACGGATGGGAGCAGCGCGTAGCGCATCGCGGGCAGTGCGGACGTAGCGCGGGGCGGGGCGCGCACTCAAGGGACGAGTGTCAGTTCGCGACGGCGCGGCGTCGCGCGCGGTCGCAGCGCCAGCTTCTTCGCCCAGGTTCATTCGGCTCTGCACGCACCCTGCGCTGTCCGCGCGCGCTGACACGCGGCGCGCCCATTCGAACGCCGTCGGCGCGCTGCGATACCCGCCGAAACGCAGGCGCATCGCACGTGAAGATCTCGGCCGTGCACGCGCGCCGCGCGGCACCGCTTTTCGAATTCGAGGAGGACTTCGTGAACAGGCCCCGCAATCGGCACAGGCGCGTCGTCGTGCAGCACTCGACGAAACGGTCCGATTCATTGGTGGACGAGGCGCTCGAGGTTTCGCCGATCGCGCGTGATTCGGCACCGAGCGACCTTCGCGAGCGGTGTGAGAACGACGACGGGGTCGCCGCCGCGAGCAACGTCGTGCAGAGCGAATCTGCCGCGGGTTCCGAACGTGGCGAACACGACTCGTTCGACGCATTGCTGCTCGATACCTCGCACCAGACGCACGGCGCCGGCACGCGCGCATCGAGCGAGTTCGACACCGCGACGTTCGAACGACAACTGGCGTCGGCAACGACGCTCGGGCCGAACGCCATGCGGACGCTCGTGAGCGTGAGTTGCATCGCGATGCTCGGTGCAGCGCTGTTCCTCGCGCGCGGACGCACGGATCGTCCGCGACTCGCGGCTTCGGCGACGCGTGTTGTCGCCGCCGCATCGATCGCCGTTGAGCGACCCGTCGTTGCGACCCGCGCGCCCGAAGCAGCGACCGCGCCGAGTGCGCCACCCATTGAGACCGCGCCTTCGGCGCCGAGTGCGCCGCCCGCGACGACTGCCGATCTCGACTCGAGCATCGCCACCGCGCAGCCGACGCAGGCGCTCACCGATCTCCTGCAAACTGCCATCGAGGCGCGCTCGCGCGGTGTGTTGATCGCGATCGCTGCGATGTCGGCGTGGCTCGACGCGGGCGGGACCGACTCGCGCGCCGTCGCGCAGTTCGCTTTCTGGCTCGGTCGACGGGGCAATCTGCAAGCTGCGGAACACTGGGCAGAGCGCGCGACGGATCTGAACCCGCGCGATCAGATGGCCTGGTACGTCCTCGGTGCGACGCGACTCGAACTTCCGTCGATGCGCCGGGCCGCCGTCGTGAATGCGCTGCGCCGATGCGCGGACCTCCCCGGGGCGTTCACCGCCGAGTGCCGCGGACCGATCTCTGCGGGCGGCTCGCTGCGCTGACGCGCTCCAAGTGAGGTCCGTCGCGAGCCCCGGCGCTCTCCGTTACGCGGCGCTACGCCGTGAAGAGTTCGCCACGATCACGCTGCTCAGATTCGACACGAAGGCCTTCACGCCAGCGTCGTCGAGATTCTTGATCACCATGTTGTAGCGCTCGCTCAACGACTCCACGTAGATCGCCCGCGTGTGGAAGAAGCAGTACTGCGTGTCCTTCGCGGAACCCGCCGACACGATCGACGAGAGGGCCACGGCGCTCACCGCATGGCCTTTGAAACAGCCGCAGAACGCTGCGCGCGACTGGATCATCAGCACGCGCTGATTCGTGACGACGAGGAACATGCGCACGTGCCCGCCGGTCAGTCGCACCAGGCGCGCCTGCATCTCGGCGACGGCCTTGAGCGCGGGGTTCGTGCCGAGGAAGAAGCCATCGGCCTGCACCGCGTACACGATCTGTTCGCCCGCGAGGAGATCGACGTGACCGAGTGCGGCGTGTGCTTCGGGTGACATTCCACCGTGCGAGATCGTCCCGGCCGGCGCGGAATTGTAGCCACCCTGCGCATATCCCTGCGGCTGACCGTACGGCTGGATCCCTTGCTGCTGCTGCGGCTGCTGCTGACCGCTCCACTGCTGCCCCTGCGGATACTGACCTTGAGTATACGACATACCGATCACTCCTTCTGCGAT
>CBIHQZ010001458.1:0-2038 GCA_966212315.1 uncultured Myxococcales bacterium | reverse complement strand
CCCGCGTTCGTATGCGACGTATCTCCGCTCGCGTCCTCCGAGCGCAGAGGACGAAGCGATCGAGTTGCTCTATCGCTTGTGCAAAGAGATCCGGACCCCCGTTCACATCGTGCATCTCTCGTCAGCCGGCGCGCTCACCACGCTGGCGCGCGCGCGCGACGAAGGGCTGCCGCTCACGGCAGAGACCGCACCGCACTATCTGCACTTCGCGAGCGAGCAGATTCCCGACGGGGCGACGTGGTTCAAGTGCGCGCCGCCGATTCGCGACAAGGCCAATCGCGATCGACTCTGGAAGGCACTCGATGAAGGATTGATCTCGATGGTCGTGTCAGATCACTCGCCGTGCACGCCCGATCTGAAGCGCATGGATACCGGCGACTTCATGAGCGCGTGGGGCGGGATCGCAGGACTGCAGTTCAGTTTGTCCGCGGTGTTCACCGAGGCGCGCGCCCGCGGCATCGGTATCGATCGCGTCGCGCATTGGATGAGCGCCGCGCCTGCGAAACATGCGGGAATCGCCGGGAAGAAAGGGGCGATTGCACCGGGGCTCGACGCGGACCTGGTGTTCTTCGACGAGAACGCGAGCTTCGTCGTGAAGGCGCCGTTCATTCACCACCGCAACAAGGTCACGCCGTACGAGAACGAAACGCTGCACGGCGTCGCTCGCGCCACATATCTGCGCGGTGAACTCGTTCAGACCGACGGCAAGATTCTCGAGAATGCGACCGGGCGATGGATTCAACGCACATGAGCGAACACGAAAGCGGTTTGAATCGATTCAATGCCCTCGAGCGCGATGAAGCCGAACGCGCACTTCGGGCGTGCTGCGGCTCGTCGACATGGATCGCCGGCATGCTCGCGCAGCGTCCGTTCGCGTCGCCGAGCGCGGTCCTCGAAGCGGCCGACGCAGTGTGGGCAACGGCCGGCGCCGACGATTGGCACGAGGCGTTTCGCGCGCATCCGCGCATCGGCGAATCGAAAGCGGCGGCCGGGCAGAGTGCGACGGCGAAGAACTGGTCCTCGCAGGAGCAGGCCGGGACAAGCGGTGCGACGGATGCCGCGCGCGCGGAACTCGCCGAGATCAACCGCGCGTACGAAGCGAAGTTCGGCTTCATCTACATCGTGTGCGCAACGGGCAAGACGCTCGACGAGATGCTCGCACTCGCACGCGCTCGGATGAACAACATGCCCGACGCCGAGCTGAAGAACGCCGCCGCCGAGCAACACAAGATCACGCGGCTCCGACTCGAGAAGCTGCTCGACCAGTGAAGAGGAAGACCCACCGATGAACAGCATCACCACCCACGTTCTCGACGTCGCGCGCGGCAGGCCGGCGGCCGGTGTTCCGATCACGCTCGAGCGTCGCGATGCGAACGGACGATGGCAGGACGTCGGCCGCGGGAGCACCGACGACGACGGACGTCTGCGCACGTTGATCGCAGCGGGGAGCGCACTCGAAACGGGCGTGTACCGCATCACCTTCGACACCGAGAGCTACTTCGGCGCACTCGGAATCGCCGGGTTCTATCCGGAAGCGAGCGTGGTGTTCCACGTGCGCGATGCGAGCCAGCACTATCACGTGCCGCTGCTTCTCAGCCCTTTCGGCTTCAGCACCTACCGCGGGAGCTGACGTGATCATTCGCGCCGCGCCGCTCACGACTGCCGCGTACGCACCGTATGGCGACGTGCTCTCCGCCGATCGCGACGACGTGGCCGACAAGGCCGCGAATCAAGGGACCGCGCGACGCCGCGACTGGCTCGGCGATCTCGTGAACAAGCGGGCCGATGCACGCGCGAACATCGCGAGCTTCCGCTGCGTCCCGCGCACGCAGTGGCCGATGCAGCTGGCGTTGCTCGAGAAGCATCCGCACTCGACCCAGGTGTTCGTGCCGATGAACGCGAAGCGATACCTCGTGCTCGTGGCCCTCGGCGGCGACACGCCCGATCTCACGACCTTGCGCGCGTTCGAAGCGACGTCGACGCAAGTCGTGAGCTATCGCCCGGGCGTATGGCATCACCCGATGATCGCGCTCGATGC
>CBIHQZ010001457.1:0-2039 GCA_966212315.1 uncultured Myxococcales bacterium | reverse complement strand
ATGGACGTGCAGCCGCCCCGCGATGGCGGCGGAACGATGGGCGTGACGATTCGGCAGATTCAGGACCTCGCGGATCCGATGCATCCGGCCAGTGGGTCGCATGTAACGCTGAACGAGCCGGGGCTCGTGACGCTCTCGCAGCGCATTCTTCTCAGCAGCGCGACCGGCGGATCGTCGGCGACCTGTCGCTTCGGCGTGTGGGTCGGCTCGGGCTCGACCGGCGACTTCACCGGCATCCAGGTCCAGGAGCTGATCCCGCTCGGCAGCGCCGCGAGCTGCTTCGATGTGCCGGAAGGGAAGATTCCCGCGATGATCCGCGCGGGCACGCCGATCTCGGTGCTCAGCGATCTCACGTACACCGAGTTCTGCAGCGGGCCGATGGGTGTCGACCGCACGATGTGTCGCAACTGGGAACAGACGCAGTTGACGGTGCGCTCGACGACGACGCTCACCGCGGGCGCGGTGGGCAACGCGCCGAGCCCGACCACCGCGACGGTGCCGGAACTCGGAACGATGAACGCGACGTTGCCGGGTTCGCGCGCGATCAACCTCGAAGCGGGTCTGGTGTCGGTGAGCGGCGTGGTCCGCGTCGTGATGAACGACACGGGGTTCAGCGACTACTTCCTCGATGAGTCGGCGGGCTCGGCGAACTCGGTGCAGATCGAGGAGTCGAATTCGGTGAACGCGTCCTGCCTGCGCACGTACCTCGCAGCACACAACGGCGCGACCATCACGCTCACGGGTCTGCTCGAGCCGAACTTCGGTTTGTGGTCCGTCCGCGTTCGCACGTCGGATGACGTCACCGGCACGTCGTGCGGCTCGATGGATGGCGGCGTGAGCACGGACGCGGGCGGCGGGGGCTGAGAGCTAACTGGTCGCTTGGTTTGAGGACGGGGAGCCGAGGGGCTCCCCGTGTCGTTTTAGGATCTCTTGCACGCACTGCGAGCCGCTGCACCAGCGACGCGTATGCGGACGCAGACAGCCTCCTCACCGGTGCGGCGTGTAGCAATTGGTGCCGCAGCATTGGCTGAACTTGAAGTCGCACAGATCACCTGGGTCGCACCGGAGGTCGCAGGCGGTGCACCGATCGGCCGTAGTCACAGGTGTCTCGCATCCATTGTCTGGTTCACCATCGCAGTCGCGGTAGTTGATTCCGTGTCCGGTTCCATCGCCGACGCAAACAAATGTGCATTGCCCGGCCGCGCAGACTGGATCCGCTGCCGGCCGACGCCCGCAAACATTCCCGCACGCCCCGCAATTCATCAGATTCGAATCCGTCCCGGTTTCGCATCCATTCGCTGAGTTCATGTCGCAATCGGCGTAGCCCGCGGTGCACGCGAGTCGGCACACGCCGCTGGCGCACGCCGGTCCCGCGTTCGTCGCGCCCTGACACGTCGTTGCGCACGATCCGCAGTGCATCGAATCCGTGGCGAGGTTCACTTCGCACCCGTTCGTCGCGTTTCCGTCACAGTCCGCGAATCCGGCGCTGCACGCGAGTCGACATGCGCCGGCCGAACACGTCACGTTCGCGTTGGCGGCCGCACCGCACGCGTGGCCGCACGCGCCGCAGTTCATGCGATCGCTCGCGGTGTCGACGCAGGTCGCGCCTCAGCCCATGAGCGGCGCGCTGCACGCCTGCGAGTCGTCGTTCGCGGCATCGAGATGCGGCACGTCGAGTCCGAACACATCGACGTCGGCGACCGCGCCATCGGCGTAGCAGGGGAAGTTCGTCGAGCCGCACAGAAGGACGCAACTCCGGTCGATGTGGGCTCCTCCGTGGCAATCGTTCGGCGGTTCCGAGCACGCGGCAAAAACGAATGCGATGGCTACGGCGCCAAGAGCACGGATCATGGCGCGAGCGAGGGTCGACATGGTCGCGATGGTGCCCGGCGGTTGCGCGGGAGACAACGCGGAGCGTTCGAGGGACCGGTGGCGACGATCCGAGGCCAGCGCGTCGTATCCACCTCGACGAGCGCAGCGGGCTTCGATTCCGCCGCCCCGCCCCGCCCCTCAGTGCAACCCCACCACCCGCGACCACG
>CBIHQZ010001456.1:0-2039 GCA_966212315.1 uncultured Myxococcales bacterium | reverse complement strand
CGACGTGTCCGCATTGCGCGAGTGGGTACTCGTGAGCGGCCGAGCGTTCGATCGCATCATCGACGATGACGACGAGCGGCTCGCGGTGGAGGTCGCGCGTTCGACGGCTCCGGGTTCTCGTACGCGACGATTCACGGCCCACGACGCATCGACCGGTGAAGCCGTCGCGGCAGCGGGCATCACGCTGTTCCCTGCGCTCCGCTTCGGTTTGCTCTGGGCGGGCGGCACGGTTCCGACGGCACGTGGTCGCGGCGCGTACTCGGCGTTGGTCGCCGCGCGCATCGCGTACGCGCGCACCGTCGGCTGCGAAGCGGTCGGTCTCTATGCGCGTATCGAGACCTCGGCCCCAATCGTCGAGCGGCAAGGGTTCGAACGACACGGACCGATGACCTACTGGGTACGGCCCCGACCGACGTAACGCGATCCTACTGACGGTAGATCGCGCGCACACCGGCGATGTCGCGTGCGCTCAATCGCGTGCGCGAAGCGGAGATGTGCCCGCCCGAGAGCGTGGTGATCGTCGGCCGGCCGTTGCGCGAGAAGAAGAACGAGCCGTAATGCATGATCGATCCGATGTCGTAGTGACCGATGTTGCGGCCATCGAATCCCTGCTGACGCCACGTCTGGAAGTTGTGCGTCTGCGACGGGATGATGTTGTCCCAGTGGATGCGGATGAAGCTGTTGCGATCGGTTCGTGACTGCTCGTGCCAGAGGCCGACGGTGTGTCCGATCTCGTGGATGGTCGAACCGGTGGTGCAGTTGTTCGCGAGCCACACGAACTGGTGTCCGCCGGTGCGCCCGATGTTTCCGCTGCATCCGCTGCCGCGCCGGAACGTGACGTAGGCGGCCTGCGTGGTGCGGCGAACGAAGCGGATCGGCGTGTTGTGCTGCCAGTGGCGAATAGCGTTCCACACGCGGTTCTTGTCGGGGAGGTCGGACGCGATGGTGAAGAACACGCGGCCATTGGGCCAGAGCGCCGCGGCGGAACGAGCGGTGAGTGCTTCGGTCGTCGTCGCGAGTTCGCTGTCGGTCGTGCCGTCGTCGGTTGCAACCGTGGCACCCGGGTCGAAGGGCGGTTCGTTCGTGATGTCGTCGGGGACGGGCGATTCGTCGTCGATCGGATCGGGCTCGGCGTCGGGTTGCGGATCGTCGGACTCGTTGCCGACGATGATGTCGCTCTCGAACACGCGCTGGTTGTGCATGACCTCGAAGCTGAACTCGTCGGTCACTCCGTTCACGGTGAGCATCCGGGACTGAACGGTTCCCGACTCACCAGGGAACGCGACTTCCGCGGGTGACGCGATCTCGCCGAACGTGGTCTCGGGATCGGTGACCGTGTCGGGCGCGCACGAAGCCGCGAGGGCGAGGAGTGCGAGCGGGGCGAGGGTGAGCGAGAGCGTTCGAGTGCGCATCGGACGCACCGTGTGCAGTCGCCGTGCCGCGCCGACGGTGCTCGCTTCACGAGGAATAATGCGAGGGCGGGAGGTATTCCTGCCAACGATCGCCGCCGCGTGGCCGGGATCCCGGCCACGCGGAAACGAGTCCGGTGACGAACGAGGCGGAGAGAACTGCTCTACCACTGAGCTACATCAGACTCTCATCCGATGGCGCGGCTCGAACGCGCGACATGTATTCCCCGCTGCATTCACCGACAACGATTCGATGCCACGCCACACGCGGCGGCGTGAAGGCGGATGACGAACGGTGCAGAGAGTCCGCGCACAGTCGCCCGTGCGGGGTGCGTGTCGAAACGCACGTGACCATGTACTCCCCGCGGCATTCACCCGCGACAACCATGACGCCCTTCGACGAAGCGATCGCGAAGCCATCGCTCCGCATGCATTCGGGACGTCGCGAAACCGGCGACAGTGCGTGCGACGAATCGTCGGCGAGAGAGGACAGTTTGGATGTACTCCCGCCAGCATTCGCACGCGTGACGCGTCAGTTGTTCGGCAACGCGATCTGTTCGATCAGGTGGTGGCGCCGCACATGCCGCTGATTTCCGGCGCGGGTGGCGATATCGAGCACACTTTTGGCGA
>CBIHQZ010001455.1:0-2039 GCA_966212315.1 uncultured Myxococcales bacterium | reverse complement strand
AGTTCGACGCATCCGTCTGCAGCGACACGCACGCAGTAGGTGCCGATGCGTTCAACTGGCAGGCATTCGTGCCGCTAGGACATGCGCAGTGACCGGCGGTGCAGGCGTATCCCGCGCAGCAATCGCTCGGCGTCGAACACGGTGCGCCGAATGCCGCGCAGCCCGCGGGGGTGCATTCGAGCGTGCCGCCCGATGCGGCTAGAAAGCAGGCCTCGCCGCTGCAGCACTGCGCGGTGGTGGTGCAGCGAGAGCCGGCGATCCCACACGCCGCGACCGTTTCGCAGCGGCCGTACAGGCACATGAGTCCCGCGCAGCATGTCTGCGCGCCGCCACAAGCGCCGAATCGCGGTGCGCACACCGAGGGCACGTCGGTGCCGGTGTCCACGGTGACCGGGACGTCCGCAGTCGCATCGGGGTCGGGCACGACGGTGTCCATGTCCATCCCGGTGTCCGTCACGACGGGGACGTCCATGCCGGTGACATCGCGAGCGACGTCGTCACGGAGCGCATCGGCGGTGATGTCGGCACGCGCATCGCGGAGATCGCTCTGCAGTCCGTCCCACGGGATCCCGCATGCGCCGAGTCCCGACGCGAACAGCGACACGAACGCTACGAACGATGCGCTGGTCAGTCGGGAACGCTTGCGGCTCATCGATAAGGCTTTCTCGTCTGCGTTCGCAGGTCAGAATCGAATCGCGAATCCGTCGCTCGACGGCGCGAAACGGGCTCGTACGCTGGCAGGGGCGCGTCGAACGATGATCCAGGTGACGACGCCGCCGACAACGAGTGCCGCTCCGACGCCGAGCGACACGTACGCACCCGTTTCGAGGCCGCGACCCGTTGCCAGCTGTGTGTCCGCGCAAGCGGCGTGGCACCTGTTCATCGCGCTGCCGTACTCGCCCCACGCGGCGCCATAGAGCGCACCCGCGGTGATGAGTCCGGCGACGCCGAGTCCGCCGATCACGTAGGGCAGCCAGACGGGGCCGGAAGGGGCGCGGGGCGGGATGTCCGCGTGCGGATCCACGATCACCGGTGCGGTCACGACGGGTGCCGATGCGGCCGGTGCGACGAGCGCCACGTCGATGTGTGCGCCCGCTCCGACGGTAGCTTCCGCGCGTTGCACGTTGCCGTTCCACGTCGATTCGATGGCGATGGTGCCCGGCGCGACGACCACGCCTTCGAGCGCGTCGGAGATCGCCACATCGTGACCCGCGATGCGAACCGACGACGGACGCGCATCGTTCGAGAACGTGATGCGTACCCTTCCGACCAGCGCTCCGATCCGCGCGACTTCTTCGTGCGCCGTGTCGCGCGTGGGGGCGAATCGCGCCTCTTGGGCCGTGCGTGCAGCAGCGTCGTGTTCGGTGCGTGCGTACTCGGCGAGGGCAGCGACCTGGTCACCGGTCTCGCTGAGGCATCGCGCGTAGAGCAGGCGCGTGTTCGGCGAGTCGACGAGCGCGAGAGATTCGCGGAACTCGCCGATCGCTGCGGTGCAATTCCCGGTTCGCGCGGCTTCGACGCCGGCTCGATAGTGGCGGCGCGCCTCGTCCTGCGGTGACGACTGTGCGTACGCGGACGCGGTGACGAACGTCGCTGCGAGAACGAGGAACCATCGCGTCGCCGTGCGGGGGCGGTCAGATGTCATCGGGTACGTACGGACGCCGTCGGCGCGTGGTGGTCGGTTGTGGCGGCACGGTGCCGACGTTCGTTGCCCGCGGAGTCGACGGTCGCGGTGCTGCGGTTTGTGCATTCGCCGGCGGTTCGGGCGTGACGTGCGGGCTCGCGGTGTTCGCGGCCGGAACGACAGCCGGTCGCGCCGGTTCGACCCGCGGCACGGGCGTCGGGTTCGGCGTCGTCACAACTGCGGGCTGGACGGGCGTCGCCACGCGTGGGGCGATCGTCGGCGTCTCGACGGTGTTCGCGATCGGCGGCGTCGCAGTACGTGGCGCGATCGTCGGTGTCTGGACGGTGTTCGCACTCGGCGATGGCGACGTGCGGGAGCGCGCCCGCGCCAGTGCGGCTGCCGGCCGACTCGCTGT
>CBIHQZ010001454.1:0-2041 GCA_966212315.1 uncultured Myxococcales bacterium | reverse complement strand
GGTGGCGTGTCCGATCCGGGGCAACCCGGTTGCGTACTGGGGGGTCGGGGTGGCGACCCGCGGGGCTCAGTCCCACAACTCGAAGATCCCTTCGACCTCGTTCATCGCTTCGCCACACTTCGGGCACGGGTCACCGCGACGCCAGCGTCGAATGGCGTGGCTCGCGCGCCGCGAGCAGCGAATCGTTCGCTCGTCGGCGCGGTCGGAGCGGCCTCCGAACCACGAGCGGGTGACGACATCGCGCAGCACGTGGCATTCGACGCACTCGATCGTGGTCTTCTCGCACTGCTCGCCGGCGTCGTCGCCACCTCCCACGTCGGCGTAGTAGCGGCAGGCCGTGCATCGGAATCGGAAGGTGGCGCCCATGCCTCTTCGAGAACTACGCGCTCATGCTCGTCCCCGTCGCGGGCAGCGTCCGCGCCGTCGGGAACCGATGCTCCACCACAGGCGAGCAACAGACCGGCAAGCAAGAGGGACGGGGTTCGCACCGACATCGGGGCATGCTCGCGCGGCCCGACGCCTCCCCGGGCAATGCGCCCGTGCGTGAATTCGGTAATCAGAGGAGCAGGGGTGGCGACGTCGCGAAGTGCGGGGCAGTCGAAGTGCCCTCAGAACACGTTCAGTGGTCGGCGTTCAGTGACGGTGTTGATGCACCGGCGGGCATGCGGGGCAGAAAGGCCCGCACGCCGCGCAGACGTGCCATCCCTTGGCGGCACAAGGATGGGGCCCCCCGCCGGCACTCACGGCAGCCCTGACACCGCCACCGGCGTCAACCGGCTCACCGTCGAACCATCGCCGACCTGCGCGTGGAGGTTGCTGCCCCAGCACACGATCGCTCCGCCACGGAGCCGCGCACACGTGTGGTTCGCACCTCCCGCGATGTCGACCGCATCGGTGATTCCGCTGACGGCAACCGGCCGGGTCGCCGCACTGGTCGTTCCGTTTCCGAGCTGACCGAGGTTGTTCGTCCCCCAACAATCCACTTCGCCGGTCGCGCGAAGAACGCACGAGTGCGCGTCGCCCACGACGACCCGGACTCCGTCGGTGATCCCCGCGACGTCGCCCGGCGTGTTCCTGCCCGTCATCGAGCCGCGCCCGAGCTGGCCCGAACCGTTCGCGCCCCAACACGCCATCGTGCCCGTGGTGCGGACCGCACACGCGTGCGTGGGTCCGAGCGCGATCTGGAGCGGCGATGTGAACGCGACGGTCGCCGGCGTGAGCACCGTCGCCACGGTGGCGCCGTTTCCGACCTGACCGGACTCGTTCGCGCCCCAGCACTTCAGAGTCCTCGTGCCCCCGGCGGACGTGATTGCGCACGTGTTCGATTGCGAGGTCTCGATCTGCACGACGCCGCTCAACCCACGCGGCGAGGACGGCAAGAAGCGTGACATGGTCGTCCCGTCGCCCAGCTCACCCCAGTGGTTCGAACCCCAGCACACGACGCTTCCGCTCGATGCGCGCGAGCACACGTGACCGTACTTCCCGATGCTCTGCAAGAAGCCACCGCCGACGGACACCTCGACGGCGTTGCTGACGCCGGGGATGGTCACGGGCGTGTTGCTGACCGGGCCGACGGAGGTCGCGCCGAGCTGCCCCGAGCCGTTGTCGCCCCAGCAGAGCACGGTGCCCGTCGTGCTGCGAATGCAGGCGTTCTCGTAGCCCGAGTCGATCGCGGTGCCGCGGATCGTGGTGGCGACGGGGGTAGGCGTGACTCGTTCGATCGTCGTGCCGTCGCCGAGCTGACCGCTCCCGTTGCCGCCCCAACACACGGCAGAGCCATCCATCCGCAGCGCACACGACGCGAACGATTGCAGTGCGAGCCGGATCGGCGAACACATCGCGCCGCCGTCCGTCACGCCGTCCGCGCGACCGTCGCAGTCGTTGTCGATCCCGTCGCAGAGTTCGGGGGCGCCGTCGTACACGTTCGGATTCGAATCGTTGCAGTCGCTCGCACCGGCTGACGCGCACATGTCATCGGCGTGCCCGTCCGCGTCGTCGTCTTCGTTGGTGCCGTCGAGCAGACCGTTGCAGTTCGTGTCGA
>CBIHQZ010001453.1:0-2045 GCA_966212315.1 uncultured Myxococcales bacterium | reverse complement strand
GAACCGCACTTCGATCTGTTCTCCGAGGACCTGCGTGAGCATCTGTGACATCGCGCTGATCACCGCGTTGGGGTCGAGCGGCGAGCGTTCGATGACTTGTTCGCGACTGAACGCCAGGAGCTGCCGCGTCATGCGCGCCGCGCTGTCCCCCGACTTCATGATCTCCGAGAGATAGCGCCGCAGCGGATCGTCCGGCGCCATGCGGCTCTGCATCATGCTGCCGTACCCGATCACGACGCCCATCAGATTGTTGAAGTCGTGCGCGATCCCGCCCGCCAGGCGTCCGATCGCCTCGAGCTTCTGCACCTGACGCAGTTGTTTCTCGACCTCCTCGCGCTCGGCGATTTCGCGGCGCAGTCGTTCGTTCGCACGCGCGAGTTCCGACACCCGCTGCTCGAGCGCGATCTCCGCGGACTTGCGATCGGTGATGTCCTGACACACGCCGACGAGCCGCGTGAGCTTCCTGTCCGCATCGACGATCGCGTGGGCCCACGTGTGCAGATACCGCATCGAGCCGTCGCGCAAGATCACGCGCTCGTCGTGCGAATACGGAAGATGCTCTCGGAACACCCGCTCCGTCGCGGCCTTCACGTGCTCGCGATCGTCTGGATGGACCATCTGCAGGTACGCTTCGTAGCTCGGCGTGTACTGCTGCGGAGTGAGCCCGTAGATCCGGAAAAGCTCGTCGCTCCACACCGCGTGCGGCTGCGACACGTCCCAGTCCCACGTTCCCAGGTGCGCGGTGCCCTGCGTGTCGACCATCATCGCTTCCGCGCGGCGGAGTCGATCTTCGCTCTCTTTGCGTTCGCTGATGTCCGTTGCCACGACGACGAGCCCTTCGCAGAACCCATCACGCTCGATGCGACCGAGGCTGAGTTGCCACCATGACGACGGCGCGGTGAACACGTCGATCGTGCGCGCCCGCCCGCCGTCGCGAACGACGGAGAGCGCGTTGCGCAGCGGCTCGGCACACGACGGATGCACCAGTTCGGTGATCGCGTGACCGAAGGTCATCTCGTGTTCGGTTGCACCCAAGGCTGCGCTCTGCGCGATCACACGCAGGTCGTTGTCCACGACCAGAGCAATGTCCGGCAGCCCCGCGAACACTTCGATCAGCGCGCGCGCACGCGCCGGATCGATGTCGCGCGGAGAACTCCGATCGAGTTGCGGTGCCCCGCCGTCCCCTCCATGCATGCATGGGATCGTACACAACGCGTGCCGAAGCGGGGATGACTCAACTGCGCATCCGCAGTTTCGAACGGTCGAGCCTGCCGAATCGGACGGTCGCTTCGACGCGCCGCGGCGATGAATGGGTCGTCCGTGCGGGTCGGCGCAGCCTCGCGTTCGTTCGCAGCGTCAGTTCGCGCAGTGCGCGTGAGAGCCGGATGCGGATGCGCAGGTCCACCGCGCGCTGACGTGCACAGCGCGATGTTGGGCGGCGACCTGCCGGCGAAGCACGAGTTCGCGAACACACAGGCGCGCGCGATCGAGTCGGGCGAGGGCGACGCGTTCGTGCATGCGCAGAACGCGAGCGCGGTTACGACGACGGTCGATCGTGCGAGGCGACGAGGATCGGACATCGGCACGCGTACTGCGCCCCGATGGACTCTTCCAGCGAGCCCCGCCGTGACATTCCTCGTCGTCGAGCTCGAAGCACGGCCGCGAATGCAATGCTGCGCGCGCGGCGTTGCTGCATCATCGCCGCGAATTTCTCGCGGGATGGTGGCGGCGTGGCGGTGCAACTCGATTGGAATTGGCAGGAACCCGACGAATCGCTGGTGCGATCGATCGGCACCTCCCTGCGCGTGCATCCCCTCGTCGCGCGGGTGCTGGCCGCTCGCGGGTTCGACGACACGCCGCGCACCCGGAGTTTTCTCGCGCCGCGCCTCGCCGAATTGACGCGTCCCGACGCGATGCTCGACCGAGATCCCGCGGCGGAGCGACTCGCCGATGCGGTCCGTCGCAAGGAACGCATCGTCGTGTTCGGCGACTACGACGTCGACGGCACCACCAGCGCGGCGCTCCTCGCGATTGCACTCGGCACG
>CBIHQZ010001452.1:0-2045 GCA_966212315.1 uncultured Myxococcales bacterium | reverse complement strand
CGCGACGCAGGTGGGGAAAGGCCGCCAGCCGCGGAGCGCGATGTTCAGCGCATCCGTTGCCCCGGCCGTGAAGCACACCGATCCCCAACCAACCATCGCTCGTACCTCGTCGCGCGCGACTTCGACCGCTCGCGTTGCTTCGAGCGAAGCACGCGACGCGCCGCGCCCCGGATTGCCGAGCGCGAATGCGCGCGTCGCGGCGTCGAGCGCCGCGGGCAATCGAGGAAGTGACGTCGCCGCGTGGTCGAGATAGATCACGACGAGGCTCCGAGCATCTTGTGACTCGAGTCCAATGCCAGCTGCACCGCGTTGTCCCGCTGCTTGAGACGCACCGTGAAGCGAACGCGCGGGTCCGAGACGATCCCGGTGATCAGGAAGTATCCCGGCACGTCGAAGCGCACGAACGGACGCGGAAGATGCGACAGCACCTCACGCGTCCCTTCGAGCCCGAGTCGATCGAGGTCTTCCAACTGCAACCCGCGCGGCCAATTCACTTCCACGATGCGATCGCCACCGAGGCAATCGCGCATCACCAGCACCGAGACCTCTTCGCTCATCCGCGCGATCCGGGACGCGCGACGAAGCGACATCGCGGCGCGCCGTTCGCACGGCACTCGACTTCTTCCGCCACGAAGCGGCCGGGGCCTTCGAAGAGCTTCGCGTAGTACTCCTCGGTGAGTCCGGGACGGGTCGTGATGTCGCCGAAATAGAGCAGATTCATGATGCCGGCGACGCCGCCCGTCGCGAGGAAGCACACGCCACCTTCGCGATGCTTGCCGTAGTCGCGGAGATAGCCGGTCGACTCGTAGCTGTTCGCGATCGACACTTCGAGTTTCTTACCGGCCTCGAGCGATTCGACGTTCCACACGCCCCATCCGAGGGCGTTCACGACGCCGACGATGCCGCGCACCCAGTCCTCGCGGTTCTTGATCATCGGGGCGACGACGGCTTCCCACTCCTGCGACAGCATGATGCCGCCGAAGGTGTTGAACGCGCAGATGTGCCCGGCTTCGACGAGCGCTGCACGTGCGGTCGCCGCCGCTTTCGCGCCCGCTCGTTCGGCGTGATCGAGGTACGCGTACGAGACGCGGTTGTAGTACCCGGCGAAGTGCCGCGTGAGATAGAGCCCGAACGCGGGGATGAGTCCGTCCTCGTTCCCCTGCAGCGTGAGCCCCGAAACCGCGCGAACGATTGCGTCGTTGTCGACACTCATCACAACACCTCCACGGAGAACGCACAGTGGTCAGCGCCGGTCGCGCAGCACGTCGTCTCGCGAACGCGAACTCGTTCGGGTGCGAGACCGTATGCAGCGATGATCGCGCCCGCGAGATACCCGCCCGCAAAGTGACACGCGGGAGTCGCTCGCTCGCCGTACTTCGAGATCCATCCGAGACCGTAATGCGACGCGCGCAGCACTGCGGTGCCTTTGCCGCTCGCGAGCTTCGAAAGGTCCCAGCGACCGAATCCGAGCGACGAAAATCGCGTCGACGATGCCGTCAACGATTCGTCCGCAGATGCCGACTGCAGTCGGCTCGCCTGCTCGCGCGATACCTCTTGTCCCGCCCGCTGCAGAAGGTCCGCGCCCGCGGCGTCACCGAGGCCTTCTTCGATCGCGCGTTGAAGCGCGCAGTTGTAGTGATGGCAATGAAAGACGAGGCTCTCCCCGCCGAGCATCGCGACATTGGTCTTCGGGTCGAATTCGATCGGAAGGCTCATTCGATGGCTCGCTCCTGAACTACCGATGTACAGATGGCATCGAAGCGTCTCAAGCACGACCGCAACGGAATCGATATTTCGCGGAGGCGACGTAGCGACTTCGACCACGGCATCGCTTGTGTGTTGACGAGGTCCGCGGACGCGCTGCGTCGCGACTCGTACGACGAGGCCGCAGACGTGTCCGTCACATCTCGGTATGGTCGGCCGTAATGCAGCGTCATGGTCGTGCTTCAGTGTTCGCGTTCGTCGCGTTTCTTACCGCATGCAACGCCGTCGATCGGGCCGGATGTCTTTCCGAAGGTCGCGCGTGCATACCCGCGGCGCCCTGT
>CBIHQZ010001451.1:0-2048 GCA_966212315.1 uncultured Myxococcales bacterium | reverse complement strand
CGACGCGAAGCAGCGCGGGCGAGATCGCGCCGTGGGCGAGCTGCGCATGCGCGGCAGTCATCGCGTTCATCGCGTGACCGAGCAGTTGATAGGCCGCCGGGAGACCGTGCGTGTGCCCTTCCTTGTTCTTCTTCTCGATCAGGTCCGCAACGCTCGTCGTGCCGAGCGGTTCGGTCGCGACGAAGAGCGTTCCGTGGATGTCACTGCTCGAGCCGAACGGAACGACCAGATCCTTGTGCGCGATGCCGGTTGCGATCTTCACCGCGCTGCGCGTCGCGTTCACGACGTCGGGGCGGATCATCTTCGGCGGCACCGCCCACAACGCCACGGGACGCTGCGTCTTCTGATCCTTCGCGTTGTAGATCACGATCGAGCCGAGCATCGTGCCCAGCCCTTCGACCTGAAACCGTCCACTCACCAGGGAGCCCGGACCGAGCACGGAGCCCGTCGACATCCCCGGAATCGTCGCATTCGCCATAGCGGCGGCAGCGTACCTGCACGAGCACTCTGCGTTCAACGCCTCGATCGCTTCGGCTCGGTTGGCCGCGTATGGATTCCACGATCCGAGCCTGATAGCGTGCGCGCCCCCGTCGAGCCGGTGCACTTCGGCCGCGGCGAAGAGGCTCGAAATGTCGCGTACGTTGCTGTTGGAAATTGGCTGCGAAGAACTCCCGACGTCATTCGTTCGGGTCGGCATGGAGCAGCTTGCGAAGCTGATCCCGGACGAGTTGAACCGCGCGCGCATCACGCACGGCGAAGTTCGCGCGCTGGGAACGCCGCGCCGCCTCGCGGTGATCGTTCGCGACATTGCCGAGGACGTAGCCGCTCGCACCGAGGAACTGCTCGGTCCGGCGGAGAGCGCGTCGAAGACGCCCGACGGAAAATGGTCCAAAGCCGCCGAGGGATTCGCGCGCAAGAACGAGTTGTCGCTCGATGCGCTGACCATCGCGGAGACGCCGAAGGGGCGTTATCTCCGCGCCGAGAAGCTTCATCCGGGCGGCAAGAGCGTCGATCGGCTCTCGGAGATCCTGACCACCGTGCTCGGAAAGATCTCGTTTCCGAAGAGCATGCGATGGGCCGACATCGAAACGCCCTTCGGTCGACCGGTGCAGTGGCTCGTCGCGCTGTTCGGCGGTGACGTCGTACCGGTGTCGTTCGTGCGCGTGAACGCCGGTCGCACCTCGCGCGGTCATCGATTTCTTTCGCCGGATCCGTTCGATCTCGCCGACGCCGGGAAGTACGTCGACGCGCTCAAGGAGCGCCACGTCCTCGTCGATCCCGATGAACGTCGCACGACGCAGTTTCGCGCGCTCGAAGCGGCCGCGAAGGGCGAGGGTGGCGAACTGGTTCGCAACGCGTTCCTCGAAGACGAAGTGCTCGGTCTGGTGGAAGAGCCGTTCGCCGTCGTCGGACACTTCGATCAGAGCTTTCTCTCACTGCCCGACGAACTGATCGAAACGGTGATGAGTCATCACCAGCGTTACTTCGCGGTTCGTGGTCGCGAGCGCCTGATGCCTCTGTTCATCACCACGGTGAACACCGCCAAGGATCCCGCCACGATTCGCAAGGGCAACGAGAGCGTGATGCGCGCGCGCCTCTCGGATGCGCGCTTCTTCGTCGATCAGGATCGCCACAGCACGCTCGAATCGCGGGTCGCACGGCTCGACGGCGTGATCTATCACCAGAAGCTCGGGACCTACGGCGACAAGTCGCGCCGGCTCGAAACGTTGGCCGCATGGGTGGCCGATGCGATCGGCGCGGATCAAGTGCAGGCGGCGCGCGCGGCGAAGCTCGCGAAGGCCGACCTCGTGTCGCTCGCGGTCGGTGAGTTCCCCGAACTCCAGGGCGTCATGGGCCGTGAATACGCGCGCAACGATGGCGAAGCGGATGCCGTCGCGGTTGCGGTCGAAGAGCACTACATGCCGAAGGGCGCGGAAGACGCGGTCGCCGAGAGCAAGGTCGGCGCAGCGGTCGCGATCGCCGATCGACTCGACACCCTCGTGGGCTTCTTTGCGATCGGGCAGAAGCCCTCGGGCGCGGGCGATCCT
>CBIHQZ010001450.1:0-2049 GCA_966212315.1 uncultured Myxococcales bacterium | reverse complement strand
GGCCGGCGTGCTGCTCTCAGCGCCCCTCGGCCTTGCGCCCGATCCATTGAACAACGTCTCGTACGTGCGCGACGCCGTGCGCGCTCACGCCGTTCGGCACCTCGCCGCGTTCGACGTTGGCGCGCGGGATCAGCGCGCGTTTGAAACCGAGCTTCACCGCTTCTTCCAAACGCGCAGTGCAGCGGGTGACTGCACGGATCTCGCCGGCCAGTCCGATCTCGCCGAACACCACCAGGTCCGCCGGCAGCGCGAGATCGACGAGGCTCGAAGCGATCGCGCAGGCAACCCCGAGGTCGGCCGCCGGCTCGTCGACCGAGGCGCCGCCTGCGAGCGAAACGAAGATGTCGTGATCGCGCAGCGGCAACCCACCTCGCTGCGTGAGCACCGCCGCGAGGATCGACAGCTTCGTCGCATCGATCCCGGTCGCCACTCGTCGCGGTGACGGCGCGCCACCGCATGGCGTCACGAGGGCCTGCACTTCGAGCAACAGCGGACGAACGCCGTCCGCCGACGAGAGCACCGCGGAACCCGGCACGTCCTTCGGTCGTTCGGCCAGGAACAACGCGCTCGGATCGGGCACCTCGCGCAGTCCGTCGCGCGACATTTCGAGGACAGCGAGCTCGCCCGCGGCGCCGAAACGGTTCTTCAACGTGCGAACCAGTCGCGGTCCGCCCGAACGCTCGCCGTCGAACGACAGCACCACGTCGACCAGATGCTCGAGCACCTTCGGACCCGCGAGCGATCCGTCCTTCGTGACGTGACCGACCAGCAGCACCGCACGACCTTCCTGCTTCGCCATCGTCACGAGACGCGCGGTCACTTCGCGCAACTGCGACACGCTTCCCGCCGCGCTCTCGAGATCACCGACTCGCATCGTCTGCACGGAATCGACCGCAATAACCTTCGGGCCGGTCTTTCGCACCGCCGACTCGATGTCTTCGATCTCACCGCTCGCGAGCAATTTCACCGCTGCCGCATCTGCCACGCCGAGTCGCTTCGCGCGCCCTGCGACCTGCGCCGCGCTCTCTTCGCCGGTCGCGTAGAGAACCCCCACGCGCTCCGCGAGCGCTCCCACGAGTTGCAGCAGCAGCGTGCTCTTTCCGACCCCCGGCGCGCCCCCGAGCAGCACCACCGAGCCTTCGACGAGGCCGCCGCCCAGCACGCGGTCGATCTCTTTCATGCCGGTGCCGATGCGTTTCGCTTCGTCGCGCATCGCGTCGTTCAGCGAGAGCGCAGTCCCGATCGACCTCCCGTCGGCGACCTGGATGTTGCCGCGCGCACGATCACGCGCTTTGCCCTTGGGCATCTTCTCTTCGACCAGGGTGTTCCACTCGCCGCAACCGGGGCACTTGCCGACCCAGCGCGGAGCCTGCGCGGCGCACAACTGGCAAACGTACTGCGTGTCCTTCACGAGGCGGGATGTACGCAGCCTGCGCGCACGATGCAAATCGCGAAGGTCAGAGTATGTCGCGCCGGCCTCACATGACCTTCAGTCCGAGGCCGCGCAATAGATCGCCCGCTTGCGCGGCAGAGATCACCGCACCGCGAAGCGCGCCGCAGTCGGCGAGTTCGAGTGCGCCGAGGTCGGCGTTGCGAAGGTCCGCGCGTTCGAAGCGCGCACCTGCGAGACGGGCGCTGCGAAGTGCGCAGTGGTCGAGCGTCGCATCGCGAAAATCCGCGTCGGCCAGCTGCGCTTCGGAGAGATCGACGCGCGTGAGGGTGAGTGACTTGAACGAGACGCCGCGAAGATCCGCAGCGATGAGGAAGCAGTCCTCGATGGCAGCGCCGCGCGGACGGCTGTGCGAGAGGTTCGCGGCGGTCAATCGCACCGAGCGAAGCGTCACGTTCGCGAGGTTTGCTTTGGAGAAGTCCGCGCTCGTGAAGTTGCAGCGTTCGAAACGCGCGCCCACCGCGTTCATGCGCGCGGCCGAGAGCTTCACGCCCGTCACGCCGAGCCACTTGGATTCCTCCGCTTCGATCCCGTCGAGATCGGCACCGTCGAAGTGACACGCGTCGAAGGTCGCCCTCGTGACGGTCACGTTGCGCATC
>CBIHQZ010001449.1:0-2051 GCA_966212315.1 uncultured Myxococcales bacterium | reverse complement strand
ACATCGAACGCATCGCGCGACGGGTGCTCTCGATCGACACGCATCGCGCTGCAACGACCGCGACGCCGGCCGGGCCGCCCGAAGCGCCCACACATTACGAGATGCTCGGGCTCGATCGCGGTGCGAGCGACGAAGAGATCCGCCGGGCGTATCGCCGCGCGCGCGACATCTACGCGCGCGAATCGATCGCGATCGCCGGCCTGCTCGACGAGAGCGCGCTCACCACTGCGGTTGCTCGCATCGAAGAAGCACGCGACGTGTTGCTCGATCCATCGCGCCGGCGACCGTACGACCTCTCGATCACGCCACCCGATGTGCTCTCGACCTGGAGTTCACCGCCACCCGAGCCGGAGAACGAATTGCCGCCTGCGCCGCCGCCCGAGATCAACGGCGACACCGAATTCACCGGCGCGTTGTTGCGCGCATTGCGCGAGGCGCGTGGTCTCGAACTGAAAGACGTCTCGGCGCACACCAAGATCTCGGTGCCTAACCTGCGTGCGGTCGAGAACGAGGAGTACGCGCTGCTGCCCGCCGCGGTGTACCTGCGCGGCTTCGTGGCGGAGATGGCGCGGCTGCTGCGATTGGACGTGGAACAAGTGACGCGTTCGTATCTGCGCCGCTACCGACGGGTGATGGAAGGCTCGCCGCGACGCGGACGATCGTGAGCACGCTGGCCTCGTGCCCCGCGCATGCGATACCGTTCGCCAGTGACTCGTCCCTCGCAGACACCGCGGCACATCGGGCAACGCGCGTGAGCAACGAAGCGGTGCTCGAGAGCTGTGCCCGCATCGAGAGCGCGCTGAGCACCTCGCAGGCGTTCCGCCGCGTCGACGAGCAACTCTACGTGGTGAAGCAGGGGAGCGCGTACGTGCTCATCCAGGTGATTCCGTGGGGTGAGAAGCGCGCGCTGATTCGCATGGTCGCGCAGCTGGTACGCAACGCGGTGATCACCGAGTCGCTCGCGGTGCGCTTGCTCAAGCTCAACGCGCGCCTGCGCTTCGGGTCGTTCGGCTTCGTCGAAGAAGGCCGGCTCGTCACGTTCACGCACACGCTGCTGGGCGGGTTCACGCTCGATCGCGACGAACTTCTCAGCGCACTCCGTGACGTTGCGCTGCTCGCGGACGAGTGGGACAACACGATCGCCGACCTTTCCGGCGGCGAAACATTCGAGATGGTGCTCCAGGACGAATTGGTTGCGCGCCTGCAGCGGGAGCTAGTCGAGCAGTCGTGGCAGAAGAACTAGCGTTTCCCAGGCCGGAGAATCCGGCTGAAAAGCCCTCTCTCGATCCACGCGGAACCTTCCCGGCCGGGACGGCGATCGCCGCGTTCGCGATCTGGTTCCTCTTGATCCGCATGCTGCCGCGCATCGCGAGCGATCATCCGCTCGCGGGTCGCATCGCCGTATTCGGCGGGGTGCTCGGTGCCGTGCTCGCGATCGTCGCGATCGGGATCCACATTGCGGACGATCTTCGCGCGAAGTCGGTCGCACTCCGTGTGCTCGCCGCGCTGCGACTCGCGAGCATCGTTCCGGTTGCGATCCTCGTGTCGGCAACGATGATCCAGGAGCCCGCGCCGTGGCAGCAGTGGGCGGGGCTGTTCGGCACGTTCGCGACTGTCGTGCTCTCGCTCGTTCCCGCGATCCTGCGGGGCCGTTCGTTGATCATCGCGCCGCTCGCGCTCACCGCACTTCTCGTCGGCGAACTCGTCGAACTCGGCTGGCCGCCCGCGCACATCGCCTTCGCGCCCAATACGTTCTGGCCGCGATTCTTCGGCACGCTCGGCCCGGTCAGCGAAGCGTGCGCGTTCATCGGTGCGCCGCTCGCGCTGGTGTGGTCGACGCTCTCGACGCGGTACACCGCCGGATGGATCCGCACGCGGATGTTCCTGCCGCTGCCGGTCGTTACCAGCCTGATCATGTCGTTCCTGCTCACCACGCTTCCGGCGCGCATCGTGATGGCCGCGGGGCGCCATGCGTTCGGCGTGCGATTCGACCTGGTGCTCTCGGACGACGGGCAGATGGCGTCGTCATCGATGGCGGGATTGGTTCTGTA
>CBIHQZ010001448.1:0-2055 GCA_966212315.1 uncultured Myxococcales bacterium | reverse complement strand
GACGACGCCGGCTCTCGCCCGATGGTCCGCGGCGCCATCGAGGTCCCCGCGGGCGGCGCACCGATCGTCCTCGGGCCCGATCACCCGACGACCGGCGGCTATCCCGTCGTCGCGGTGCTCGCGCGCGTCGACCACGGGCGATTCGCGGCGCGGCGTCCGGGTACGAGCATTCGTTTCGTGGAGATCTCGATCGACGATGCGCGGAGTGCGTGGCGTGCCCACGCAGCGCATTGGTTCGCGGACGTCAGCGACGCCCTTTGAAACCCATCATTCCCTGCACGACAGACTCACTCGCCTGCGAGACTTCCGCTTCCTCGCGAGCTCGATCCGCGCAGTCCTCGCAAAGCTTCTTCGCTTTGCCGTCGACTTTCACGGAGACGAGTTTGTCGACTTCGTTGTCGCAGCCTTTGCAAACCGCCATCGAACACCTCTCGCTGATCGAGCGGGAATTCCCGCTTACTTCTTGCTCGTGAGCTGATTGATCGCCCACGTCTCCTTGGCGCGAAGCATCCCCCATTGCAGCCCCATCCCGTCGGCACCGGTCCACCGCACGGTGGCGTCGATGACAACGGGCTGCGGCAGTGCCGGCAGCTTCACTTCGATCGAGAACTTCGTTCCGTATGCGAGCGGCTTGTCGGTCTCGATGAACATCCCGCCCAGTGAAACATCGCGCGATACCGCGGCGACTCGCTCGCCCTCACGGTCGTACGTGACGTCGAGTGCTGCCACGTATCGGTCGTACTGCCGCTTCTGATCGAAGCTCACGTTGCCTCTTCCGCCGTATACTCGCGGTGCTGTGTCGCCCCGCAAAGTGGATCCCGTCGCTGCCGGTGACGTACCGCCCCCCCTGGTTGGTGCGCTCATCCTCTACCTCGTCGCTGTCTTCGTCCCCATCGTCGCTGTAACGCCCGATCTACCATCGACGCTTCCACCGTTGACCTATAGCCCGAACGACATTTTTCGTTATCACCGAGAGGTTCGTCCGACGCCAGCGCTTTCGTTTCTAGACGAGCAGTTCTCGCAGGTGACACACGCCGCCGTTCGTCGTGACGCCACCGACATGGCGGCCGCTCAACGTCAGTTCGCCGCCTTCCTCGTCGACGCACGTGCGACGACGGCCGAAGCCCGAGCACAAGTGCGCGAGCGCTACCTGCGCCAGTTCCTCGATGCCGTCGATCACGGCCGCACCGATGGGCTCGTCACGATCGCACAGCGTCACCAACTGGCGGGCATGTATGCGGCACCGACGATCGACCGCGCGACGCTGATGGCGTGGTTCGACTTCCGCTGGGAGGCCTTCGCAGCACCCGAACATCTGCGTGGCGAGCGCGTCGCGTTCGCGAACCTACTCGCGCGAATTCCGGCAGAAGAACGGCGCGCGGTCGTGGCGTGGGTGCTCGACGGCACGTGCGCATCGCTCCTCGGCCTTCGTCCGAACGCGGCACAGTCGGCGCGTGAGACGGAGCAGTGCGCGAGCGCACGGCGTGAGTTCGTCGACGCCGCTGGGGTGATCGACCCTACGTACCCGGTCGCCGAAGCACGCGCCGCGATCGACGTCATGCTCGGTCACGACCTCGACGCGATTGCGCGCACCACGGTCGACGAGACCACGCGCGATGGTCTTCGCACCGCCGCGCGCGAGTCGTTTCAGCGCGCGCACGGGGCCTACACGCTGCTCGCTGCGCACGACGGCTCGCGACGCATTCGGCGCTATCTCCGCGGTGCGCTCGAGGCCACTGCGTCGAACTGAAGAGACCGCGTGGGCGGCCGTTCCCTCGTGTGAATTTTCACTGTGGCGGTGCAAGTCCGCCGCGACGCGCGAACGCTATGCACTCGGGCTTCGAGTGGGTATCGTCGCGGGCTGTCGTCACGAACGAGTGGGAAGGTCGCTCGGCTGTCCGGAGAGCCGAGCTGTGAGGAACGCGACGCCAATGAACCTACGCAAGAGTCTCTTCATTCTCCCGAACCTGTTCACGCTCTCGAGCATCTTCTGCGGCTTCGACGCCATCCGGCTCGTTGCCACGGCGCAGACCCCCGACGTGCAACCGGAGCCGT
>CBIHQZ010001447.1:0-2055 GCA_966212315.1 uncultured Myxococcales bacterium | reverse complement strand
CGCCGCGATGCTCGTGCCGGTCGTCGTGCGGCGCGGCGTCACGCCGTGTCCGAAGTGGCAGCGATCGAGCGCCGGCGCACCGCAACGGAACAGCGGGAACAGGTCGTACGCGTAGCAGTAGCCGCGCGCCGTGCAGTTCGCCATGTCCGTGACGCGCGCCGCATCGAGCGCCATGGTCATCGTCGACGCGAGCATCGCGATGTCCGACGGTTGCGTGCAGATCGTCTTCGCCGTTCCGCACACGCCCGTCATGCCGCCCGGTGAGACGCCATCCGGCACCGCCATGCAGGCCATGCCGTTCACGATCGCGCCCGCGAGCGCGTCGGGATCGCCGTACTGACCCTGGCCGTGGATCGTCACGAGTCGGATCTGTTCCGAGCGCGCATCGAGCATCGCGCGATACGGGTTGGTTCGATCACCCGCGATGACGACCATGTCCGCTTCGAAGCCCGCCGCGAGCGTTCCGAGCGGGGCCGGGAGCGATGCGTCGTTGAGACGGAACGCCGCCGCCGGGTTCAGCGTGATCATCTCGACGAGTTCGTGATCGCTGAACGCGTGATCGAAGTACGTGTTGTTCAACTGCGCCGCGCACTGCAGCTCTTCGATCGGGTTGATGCTCCCCGACGGCGTCCAGTCGACACCGAGCGAGATGCGCACGCCGAGGTTGCGCGCGGTCGTCACGTTGGCGGTCTGACCGTAGAGGTCGATGTTGCTCTGCGGCGACCAGATGAGCGACGCGCCGACTTCCGCCATGTGGCGGTACTGCGCGGTCGAGCACGCAGTGCAGTGAACGATCGCGGTGTGGTCGTTGATCACGCCGAACGTGTCGGCCATGTCGAACTCGGCACGGGCGTTCGCTTCGATGCCTTCGGCGATGTGCGGCACGTACGCGCGGTACGTCGCGGTGGTGGTCATGCGACCGCGCACTTGCATGAGGTGCGTCGCGGTCGACGTCATGTTCGGCAGGCCCGTGCCGGTGGAGACCACGACCGCGTCGATGTCCGGGTCGATGAACGGTCCACCGAGGCCGCTGTTCGCATTGCTGGTGCTATCGAGATTGCGCACCCAGCCGCCGATCATCGGATCGCTGAGCAGATTGCCCGCGGTGCCCGAGATGCCGGTGCCGCCCGCCATCATGATGCGCGCCTCGCCGTAGCGTTCGCTGAGCAGCTGATTCGCACGCACGGTCGAACCGAACTGGCGATGCGCGATCTTGAAGTCGTCGTAGAGCGGCTCGTGGTTACGCCACGTGTTGCGGTTGTCGTACATCGCGGTGTGTCGGAACACCGGCATGTGGTTGTAATCGGTGTGCTGGTGCGGATCGATGATGCCCGGGTAGATCACGCCGTTCGCGCACACGACCTGCGCGCCCGCGGCTTCCGGTGCGGCGCTGCAATCGTCGCCGACGCACACGATGTGACCCGTCTCGTTCGAGAAGAGCACTTCGCCATCGCAGAACAGATCGCGCGATCCGTTCATCGACACGACCGTTCCGCGCAAGCGCACGAACCGCGTGGTGCCAGCGCTCGGCGTGCAGGTTGCGAACGTATTCGCACACGTCTCGACCGCGGGAATCCCGGAGTCGCCGTTGTCGTTCACCACATCGGCTCGTTGCACGTCGGGACGCACGGTGTCGGGCGCAACGTCCATCGCGTCGAGATCCATCGACCCGTCGGTGGCGTCCATGTCGACGGTCGAGTCCGTCGCGTCGTCTCCGTTTCCATCCGTCGTGCGGTCCGCGCTGTCGGTGCGACCGGCGTCGGCGTCGGGCTGGTCGAGCGGCCTCGGACAGCCTGCTGCGATCGTTGCGAGCAATGAGGTGAGCAAGAGAGGGCGAAAGCGGTTCATGGGTGGTCCCGACGGTATCGGAGGAACCGTGACGACGCCACCGAAGCTGCGTGCGCGACGCGCATCACGCCGCACCAGCTCGTCCTGAACTATCATCCGCGTCGTGCTCGATCCCGCAGCAGCCGCGTCACTCGCCGACGATCCACTTCACGTCCTGGCGCGTCGTCTCGCGGTTCCGCTGGGCTATCCCCTCGACGAAGTCGACGG
>CBIHQZ010001446.1:0-2059 GCA_966212315.1 uncultured Myxococcales bacterium | reverse complement strand
CTGCCAATGAATTGGCGGGCTACCGTTGAGATGCCGACCTTCGTCGGCGCGGTGGTGGGGGCTGCGTCGTGCCGAGGGCGTTGCCGAAGGGGGAGACGCGCGCGGTGGAGAGAGCGAGTCTGCGCCGGCGGGTAAGCGGAGGTCTGTCGTCATCATTCCAGTGATGGAATCGACCATTCCCGCTCGACGCCATCCCACGACTCGGACGGTTGCGTGGCGTGGCCCTTCGACACATCTGTTCTCGTGCCTCGCACAACTTGCTCAGGGCGAACGGTTTGATGCCATCTCGACGACGGTGCACCAGGCGAATTCTCGCTGACACCCGCCGTCCGGCACTGCGTCCGCCGGCGCGAGCATCTCGTTTGCGCAAGCGGGAACGAAGAGGAGCGCAGCGAGCGTGAGCGTGGTGGGTTTCATCGACCTCTGGAGCGATAGGGGGGTGGGCCCGTGCGACGCACCGGGATCGGCCTCGTCGCGAACAGCGCGACACCGAAGCCCACTCGCTTCCTACGCCTCGATCACCATCCCCCTCGCGAGGGACCACGGCACCGCGAAGGATGGCGGCGGAAGCGGTGCCTCGAGCCGCGCCACCACCGCGTTCACCAGCGCATCGCCGCCGAAGCGACGCAACAGCGGGCCGAATGCCTCGAGGCGCGCGAGCCATTTCTCGACCTCGACGGCGACATGGCCCGCGTCGGGATCGGGGTCGAGGATCGTCGCGACGCGCTCGATCCAGAACGCTTCGTTCTCGCGCCCGCACACCTCGGCGATGCGCGCCGCGATCCAGCTCCACTCGGCGCTGTATCTCCATCGCACGCTTCGATCGATCACCCGACACAAGAGCGCCTCGCGCGTTTGCGAGCCTCGCATCACGGGTTGATCGACGAGCGCGCGTGCGAGCTTGTCGGCGTCGTACACGTTGTAGTCGTCGAGCGACGCGGCCACCTGCTCGGCCGCGGCCGCGCTGAGCACTTCGCAGACGGCGCCGAGATTGAACCGGTGGAGTTCGCTCTCGGGCGAGATCACCGACGCGAACATCTGCAGTCGCACTCGATCGTCGTCGTTCAACGCCACGTTCGAGCGAACCGCACCGGCGCTTCCCATCGGTGCCACCGGTGCATCACGAAGCCTCGCGATCGCGGCTGCGACCGCAGCGGGCGCGATCGGGTCGGCCAGTCGCGCGAGGCCCTGGAGGGCGAGATGACGCGCCTCGGGCGGAAAGGCCGCCGCCATGGTGCCGACGGCTTCCAGCGCGGCGGGCCGGTATTCGAATCCGCACACCGCGCGGATGGCCGCTTCGCGCAGATCCGGGTCGAGCGACGCCGCGAAGCGATCCCACCCGAACGAACGGAGCTGCTTGTGGCGGATGCTCTCGGTGCGGATCGAATCCAGCAAGCCGATCGCGCGACGATGGAACTCGCGACGGTCGGCCGGCGGCAGCGCGGGGAGGGCGGTCGTGATCGCGTCGAGCGCCAGCAACAGCGTGTCCGCGCCGAGCGGCACTTCGTCCTGCGCGAGCGCCGTGCCGCCCTGCGGAAGCATCACGACGCGCGCGAGGATCGATCGAATCTCGTGGAGCAGCGCCGCGCCCCGGGTCGGGTGATGCACGGCGATCGGGACGATGACGCCGAGGCGCTGCCACGGATCGAGACCGAGGGCACCGGCGCGCTCGACGATGCGATCGAGGGTCGCGGGCGGCGCATGGGGCGCGAATTCGCGCGCACAGCGATGCAGAACGCGACTGTGCTGCATGACGCCGCGACGCGGTCCGCGCGCGGAGGGCTCGGGCACGAGCGTGTCCAGCAGCGAGTCGACCCACGGTTGCAACACGGCGAACGGCACGTGCGCGGGCAGCGCGCCTGTGGTGTACGCGAGGTTGTAGAGGGAGCTTTCGGGAAGGGACGCCGATCGGTGGTCAACGGCCGGATCGAAATCCGAACGTCGCGTTCCACCGCACCGGCCGGAATCTCGATGCGCGCGTCACCGAAGGCGAGTGACTTCGCCTCTCCGGCGCGGACGAACACCGAGTAGGGCGCGCCGGTGTCTTCGACCAGCGATG
>CBIHQZ010001445.1:0-2059 GCA_966212315.1 uncultured Myxococcales bacterium | reverse complement strand
GGTGCGATCGAGGGGAACTGTGAAACGGGCCGGGTCTTGATCGCGAGTGCGCCGAGGAAGATGAGCGCGAGCGACAGGACGATCGCGAGTACCGGTCGATGGATGAATTGCTTGATCATTCCAAAGTCAGTTCAGCGGGGAGGAGATGGGGCATTGCGCCCCTGAATGGGCGGCGTTCTAGGAGCGGGTGTGGCAGAAGTCAACCGAATCGGCTGCCCCAAGGGTGCGGCGCAGGCGCGATGGAGTCCGCAGGAATGGAACTGCGAGTGATGGGTTGAGGCCCGTCCCCCATGGCTCTGTTCGACGACGATGCACTCCTCGCGAAGCTGCGGAAGATCGAGGCGCTCTATGCGGGTGCAACGAGCACCGGCGAGCGCGACGCCGCACGCGCCGCGGCCGACAAGATCAAGTCGCGTCTCGACGAGCGCGAGCAGACCGAGGCCGCAATCCTCTTCAAATGCTCGCTGGCGGACACCTGGTCTCAGCAGCTCTTCATCGCGTTGTGCCGGCGCTACGGACTCGCGCCCTTTCGATATCGACGGCAACGTCGCACCACGCTGATGGTCCGCGCGCCGAAGTCGTTCATGGACGAAACGCTGTGGCCCGAGTTCGAAGAGGTGTCGCGTGAACTCCGTACGTATCTCGACGAGGTGACCGCGCGCGTGATCCGCGAGGCGATCCACGCCGATGTGCGCGACGCCGACGAAGTCGAGGAGCCGAAGCTGCTGGGCAAGTAACGGGGACTCGAGTCACGCCTCGCTCGATCGTCGTGCCTACGGCATGGCATCCGCGCGCACGGTCCAATACACCGTGTTCGGCGGCACGCTCGCGAGGTTCGGCTCCGGCCACAGCGACGGCCCGGCAACGCCGCCGGGAAGCCGACGACGCAACACGAGGCGATGTCGATCGCCGACGTGGAACGAAGCGAGGGTGCCAGCTGCCGGCCCGCCGTACTGTCGGCGCGTCATCTCGGGGCATCCGTGGATCGCGTACAGCACGCTCGCCGGAAAGACGCCGCGAACGACGCGCACGACCGAGTACCGCATCGCCACCGCGGTGTGCATGTCACCGCAATCCGGCGTGACCGGCGGTGGATCCATGAGCGTCGCGACGACTTCGAGTTCGTCGCTCGGCACGGCGGTCGTCGACCGTGTCTGCGCATACGCGGAGCCCACGAAGAGCGCGGAGACGAGTGCGAGTGAGCCTGCGATTCGCGTGAGCATCGTCGGGTGAGCATGCGGCGACGCTCGTGCGCATCGCAAACCCGTGTTGCATTCGCATCATGGGTCGCGCGCGTTTGACGCACACCGTTGCGCGGCCGATTCTCCGCGGACACTTCGAGGAGGTTCGTCATGGTGAAGGCAGTTCCCGACGGCATGCACACGGTCACGGCGGCGCTCACGATCGATGGCGCCGCCGAGGCGATGGCGTTCTATCAGCGCGCATTCGGCGCAGTGGAGATCATGCGAGCGCCCGACCCCAGCGGCGCGAAGATCTGGCACGCTGCGATGCGCATCGGCGACTCGACGATCTTCGTGAACGACGCGTTTCCCGAGATGGGGTCACTGCCGAACAAGACGAAGCTGTGGATCTACCTCGATGGTGTCGACGCCGCGTGGAAGCGAGCCACCGACGCGGGGATGAAGATCCACATGCCGCTCGGCGACATGTTCTGGGGCGATCGCATCGGCACCGTCGAAGACCAGTGGGGCAACCAGTGGACGCTCGCGCAGCACGTGAAGGACATGAGCCCCGGCGAGATGCAAAAGGCACAAGACGACGCGGTCGCGGCGATGAAGCGTTAGCGCGGTCGCGATCGTCACGATGCGGGGAACAGCCGGCCCGGCTACCATGCGCGCATGCAACTTCGCTTCATTCGCTCTGCCATCTTCGCAATCCTTTCGATCGCTCCCCTCACCCTCGCCGCCTGTAGCGGCAGCACGGCGTGCACCGAGATCGGGTGCAACGATCAGATCGCCATCGCGCTGATCGATCGCGCCGGTGCGGCGGTCTCGAACGTTCGCGGCACCGTCGTCGCGAACGGCGCGACGATCGCGAT
>CBIHQZ010001444.1:0-2060 GCA_966212315.1 uncultured Myxococcales bacterium | reverse complement strand
CATCGACTTCGGCCATCACGAAGGTGTGCCGTACATCGTGATGGAATATCTGCGCGGCCAGACGCTCGCCGAGCGACTCGCGACCGAGGTGACGATCGAATCGCGCGAGGCCTGTCGCATCACGGCGCAAGTGTTGTCCGCGCTCGCGTCGGCACATGCGATCGGCATCGTGCATCGTGACCTGAAGCCCGCGAACCTCATGCTGGTCGAACGCGCCGGCGGCCGCGTGAGCGTGAAGATCCTCGACTTCGGGATCTCGAAGTTCGCGCCCACCGACGGTGCGAATCGCCATGCGACGCAAGCGGGCGCACTGATGGGAACGCCGGGATACATGGCGCCCGAGCAATGGATGGCGCGGCTCGATGTCGACCATCGCGCCGATCTCTACGCCGTCGGCGTGATGTTCTACGAGATGCTCACGGGCGGACTGCCGTACGAGGGCGCGACGCAACGCGAGCTTCTCGCCGAAGTGGTGCATTCGACCGAGCCGCCACCGGTTCCGAGCGACATCGCGCCGGGTACTCCGGACGCACTCGATGCGATCGCGCTCCACGCGGTCCGACGCGGGGTATCCGAGCGATTCCAATCGGCGACCGAATTCGTCGATGCGCTGCGAGCGCATGGCGCCGGGGACATCGTGGTCGCGTCCGATCCGCCGCAGTCGAGTGACGGTGACGAGCGCATCCGGTCGTCTCCTCCGCCGAAGCGCCGCGAGTACATCACTCATCGCGACGGTGCTGCCACGCCCGAAAAGGGCCGCAATTCGGCGCGCGTGTATGCAGGGGTTTCGCTGCTCCTGGCCGGCGTGGCGATCGTCAGTGGCGTGGCCTGGGGATCGGCGCGTCGACACGGTCTCGCACCCGAGAACATGCCGGTGGCACCGCATGCAGCGGCGACCACGGTCGTACCCCCGGCACTTGTTCGTGAGCCGCAGGGCACGCCGCCACGCGCGCCCATCGCCAGCGCGCCGACGACGACACCCGCCATGACAGGCGTGCACGACGAATCGCCAGCGCGCGTCGTCGCACCCGTCATTCAGCACACGGCGCGGCCGACTCGATCAGTACACCCGACGCGGTCGGCTTCGACGGCCGGTCGTTCGAGGTCGCAGCCCCCGGTGGTGCAGCGACGCGCGGGTCTCACGCACATGGAAGTCAGCGACGAGTTCTGAACGGACGGACGCAGCGCCCGACGTCGATCGGTTCAACGCGCGAAGTAGCGATGCGGACGAACGGCGCTCGTTCGCATCGGAAGCACGGTCACGACGGCAACCTCGCGATTGTCGTTCGCGCCGGTGATGTCCCCCGCGGCCGGCGCACTCCGGATCTCTTCCGGACCTGACGTCTGCACCACGAGCGGCGCGTCTGCCTGCGGAGCCGGCGCGATCGCATCGGGCGTCGTGATCCAGCGGGTCGGCGCGAGAGACTGCGCCGCGAGCACCGGTGATGGTGCGAGTGCTGCGGGTGTCACAGGCAACGCGCCGCTCGACGACGGCGACAGCGCACTCGTCTCGGAAGGCGCCCCTTGCGATCCGGACCGCGCCGTCGACGTCGTCACGCTCCACTGCGCCGACACCGGCAGCGACGGCGACCCGTTCGTCGTCACGTTCATCGTCGCGCCGACGGCTTGCTGCGACGACGTCGTCACCGAGAGTTGCACTCGCAGCGACACGTCTTTCGACGCGCCGCTCGTCGTCGGTGGCATCGGCTGCGCGGCCATCGCGGGATTCGCGATCCACCGCCAGGCGCCGTCGATCCATATCCACTGACCGGAAGGCTCCGCGGTTTGCACGCTCGGCTCGCTCTCGGCGATCCCGTCGAAGAAGGGATCCGCCATCGCGGACCGCACCATCGGCGGCGCCATCAAACTGCCACCGCCGTAGAGCGTCTCCACGCATCCCGACGCAAGTCCGATCCACAGTCCCGCCACCGCCGTCTGTAATGCGAGCTTCATGTCCGTCCCCCGTGCTCAGTCGAGCACGCGGTGCGAACGCCTCCAACGCGACGCGCGACTCGCATCACGCAAACGCATCACGCGCGCAACGCACGGCGGGTGTAGTT
>CBIHQZ010001443.1:0-2060 GCA_966212315.1 uncultured Myxococcales bacterium | reverse complement strand
GCCCGAGCCATCGAGTGCGCGGGTGCCGCCGATGCGAAGGGGGCGAGTCGTGGGTGTGCTCATTGAAGTGCTCCGTGAAGTGCGATTGATGCGCCAGCTACCTTGCCCGTGCCCTTGCCCGCGCACTTGCCACATTTTTCGTTTGAACGCGGGACTGGCCGTGCTCGTGCTCGTGCCCCATTCTTCGTTTGAACGCGAGACTGATCGTGCCCGTCCGATCGCACGCCGAACCCCGGGAATAGCCCGGCAGCTGAAGCTGCGGGCAACGGATGCAAAGCTTCGCCTGCGCGAAGCTCGCTCCAATTCACTCGCGGCCCGTGCTTGCTTCGAAGGCGCGGAGCCCGCTCCCCGACGCACTGGCGCATCGGGGAACGGGGCGCGCACGGCATCGCGCATCGATCACGCGGTAAACGGCGTCCCCTTCGGGCCGTCTTCTTTCGGGTTCACCGTCGTCGGCGGGTTCGCAGTCGTCGTCGGCGCTGCCGGACTCGCCACCGGGCTCGTCGTCGCAGGATCCGCCGGCTTCGCGATGTCACTGCCGTAACGCCGCCCACCGCCCGGACGCACCCACAGCGAGGGGACGATGTCGTCCACGTCGCCCTCCTTCCAGCGGATGAACGTGAGCGCGCGGCGGATCTCGTCGTACGCGCGGGCGAGCAGGGTGAACGCACGCTGGCGGTCGTTGGCCGAGGGAGAGATCCCTGCGGCGCGGTCTTCTCGCTCCGCCAACGCCGCCGCGAAGTCCACCGTGAGCGTTCGCATCGTCTGCAGGTCGTCGGCGGTGATCGGCACCTTGCCCTCGAGCTTGTCCCAGTGGGCGCGGATGATGTCCTCGGCCGCGCCGACGTCCTCGACCGCGTCGCGATAGCCCTGACCTTCGCGGAGCTTCGACACCACCGAGTCGTCGACGATGTCGAACGACGCGGCGAGTGCGAGCACCGCGATGCCACGCGCACGCCAGCGGGTGACCTCGCCGTAGAGCCGCGCGAATTCCTCGCCCGTTCCGGCGTGGAGGAATCGGTAGTTCGCGTGGAACGCCGCCCGCGCGTAGCGCTTCACCGATCCGACCGCCTGCGCGCAGCTCGGTGCGAGGTCCTTGATCGCCGCTTCGAACAGCGCGATCCGCGGAAGCGATGCGATGGCAATCAACGCACCCGCGCCGGGATCGAGGTTCACGACGACGAGGTCGTTCGGCGAAAGCGCGTCGCGGTCGGCGGCGGTCGCAGCGAAGTCGACCGAACCGTCTGCGAGAATGTCCGCGTGTTCGGTGGCGGCGTCGGGGCTGGTGGTCTTCGTGGTGGTCTTGCTGGTCTGGTTGGATTCGTTCTTCGTCTTCATTGGGGATCTCTCCTGTGGCCGCGGGAGGATTTCCCGGTCGGCGCCCTTCTTCTCGGGGCGCGGGTGCTCGCGGTTGCGGAGCGAGCGCGCGAATCAGGGGGACGAGCGGGAGCTCGAAGGGGTGCAGCGCGGGGGGTGTGGGGTCGGAAACGGCGACGAACGGCGCCGGGCACCGGGGGCGTGGGGGGTGTGGCGGACATGGATGGCCGCCAAGGGCCGGGGGCGTGGGGGTGATGCGCCCGCCGGCGCGGGGTTCGGAGCGGGCGGGGTGGGTCGCGTGGCACGGAATCGCGGAAGCGCGAGCCAGGCAGGTGGCGACAATTCGCGCGGCGCGAGGCGTCGGTGTGCCACCGGGGTGGCGAGCGGCGGCGCGCGGGCCGGGTTTTCGAGGGACGGGGGGCGCTCGGCGAGGCGGCGCGAAGGGAGTGGTCGGGGACCTCACCATTGGTCACGAATGTGCGCGCGGTCGCTCGCTCGCCGAGGAATTCCGGGCGGCTGAACCGGCTGAACCCGCGGCAACGCTTCCGAAAGGAATTCCCGGCGGGTGAACCCGCGGCAACGCTTCCGAAGCTTCGCCTGCGCGAAGCTCGCACTGACTGTGAGTTGCCTTCGATCTCTTCGGACCGGGGTTTCGATGCGACATCGCGAGCCTCACGAAGGTGAGGCTTCGGAGGCGTTGCCGTGGCTTTCAGCCGCCGGGCCCCAAGCAGCGCGAGAACGAT
>CBIHQZ010001442.1:0-2062 GCA_966212315.1 uncultured Myxococcales bacterium | reverse complement strand
GGATCGACTTCGATCGGCACATGGATTCCTCCACGCAGCCCCCGCCGGCGCATGGCGCGGGGCACCTCCACAGTGTCGCGTGATACTGCGGTCTCGTGCACCTCCTTCCCGGCGTGCGCGCGGTCCGCGCCTGTTTCACGACCACGCTCGCCATTTCGTGACCGATGGCAGCGCGCGTGAAGATCTGTCGAATCATCGCGTCGCGCCGACCTCTCCCCAGTACCGGGTTGCGGCCTCGATCGCCCCTCTCCGACCGGCGCCGCAATCAACGCGATGTCGCATGCGCCGCCCGAAGAGGGAAACCCCTCTTCGGCTGGTGCCTCGCGGTCGACGGTCGAGCGCGGGCACCAGTCGGAGAGGAGCACGCGACCCAGCGGTGACAGCGAGGGGGAGAGGTCTGCGATCGTGGGGGATTCTTCGACACGTCTCGAGTCCGCGTGAACGCGAATCGGGTCAACCGATGCCCGCGTCGCCTCTCACTCCCCGCAAGGATTCCCCGACGCGCTCGCCATCTCGCCGTCGCTCGCATCGATCTCTCGCGCGATCGCGACCAGCGAAGCGACGCCGCCCCCGCCGCCCGCACTCGCGAGGCCCGCATGCAGCGCACCGCGCGCTCGCTGCACCAACATCGCCTCGTCGCTCGCTTCGTGTGCCGCGAGATCCGACGCGGTCGGGCCGCCACCGTTCGCGCCATTCGCATCACTCGTCGCATCACGCGCGCCGCCGTCGAGCACGGTCTGCATCGCGGCCACCGCGCGGATCGCCTCGATGCGCACCTCGGGGCGCGCGTTCGCCGCGCTCTCGAGCCGCATCGCGAAGACCGTCCACGCCGTCGCGCGGATCTCCACGGTCATCTCTTCCGCGTCGATCACCCCGGCGACCAGTGCGTCGAACGCCGCGTGTTGTTGCGCCGCGCGCACATCGCCGCGCCAGGCATTCTCCAGATCGTCGACGGCGGGATTGCCCTCCGCCCGCGCCCGGCATGCTTCTGCCCGCACGCAGCGCGCGCCCGATCGCCCGGCACGCGCCTCGCGCACCGCGGCTGCACCGAGATCGAACCAACGCGCCAACGCGCCCCGCGCCTCGCGCGAGAACCCGTCGCCGCGCGCGGTAGCATCGAGACGCTCCGCGATCTGCTCGATCGCCGCGGGGCTCGCTCGCAAGAGCGCATCGAGCGGGACGCATCCCGCCATCGCGACCGCTTCGCATCCGGCCGAACCATCGCGCGCCGACATGCAACGCAGGGCCTCCGCCGCGAGTCGCACCGCACGACCGTCGTGCACGCGCGCGTTCGCATCGCCGTGCGCCGCGCCGCGCGCGATCTCAGCGCTCGCCCGCAACGACGACGAGGACGAGGACGCGCCGCCCGCCGACGCACACGCCGAAACACACCACAGCAGCGCCGGCCACGCCGGCTGCACGCGGAACCACTTCATCGATCGACCCCCTTCGAGCGGCGCGATGGTGCAGTGTCCGGGCCAATGGGTCAAAACCGCGGGCCGGGGGTCGACCCGAAGTCGGCCCGGAGTCGGCCCGGACTCGGCCCGCACTGGGCCCGCACTGGGCCCGCACTTGGCCCGGCGGGTAAACCCGCGGCAACGGATCCGAAACTTCGCCTGCGCGAAGTTCGCGGTGACGGCGATGTTCGTTCGAACGCGCCGGAGCAAGACCGGTGAGGCGGGCGGGCGCGTAGACCCTGAAATCCATGTCGCGGGTGGAACGAACGTGCGATGCGCGCCACCCGTTCGTCGCGCGATCGTCGGGTGCGCGCGGGCGGAAACAATGTTAGACGGCGATGTTCCCTCGAAGCGTTCGAGGCGTTCGTTTCTTGCTGAGCGCGTCCTGCGTTCGCTGCGTTTCCAAGGAGGCCCCGAGTCATGACGTCGATGAAGATCCGGAGCGCGTCGATCGCGCTGGTTGCACTGGCTGCAATGGGTTGCCGCGAGACGGGCACCGAGATGGACGTGAACACCGGCACCGACGCCGCGCGTAACGATGTGCAGGGCGGGATGGATGTGCAGCCAGGCGTGGATGTGCCCGGGGTGGACGCGCAGCCGGGTGT
>CBIHQZ010001441.1:0-2065 GCA_966212315.1 uncultured Myxococcales bacterium | reverse complement strand
CGTGGCCACCGTGCATCCGCGCGAACTCGTCGGACAGAACATGGTGGTGTTCATCGATCGCGGCAGTGACGACCACGTTGCGCCCGGCAATCGACTGTTCGTCGTGCGTCGCGGCGATGCGTGGCGCTCGTCGCTGCACTCGCCTTCGTCGGCGGGGACCGGCTTGGACCGCGACGGTGACGGCAACGTCGACGAACCGCCGGGGAACACGCGGTCGAACGATTCGCTGCCGCAGGAAATCGTCGGCGAGGTTCTGGTCGTCGAAGTTCGCGCGCACAGCGCTACCGCGATGGTGACGTCGGCGATCCTCGAGGTCGAAGTCGGCGATCGTCTCGAGATGCGCCGCGGGTACTGACGAGCCTTAAGCGTCCGCTCGGTTTCTTGCGTTCACATCACGGCGGCGCTATCCGCTGACCATGCGCCGCCTCGCGCCGCGCTTCGCGCTCGCACTCGCCGCCATCGTCCTACTCGGCACCGTTCCGCGACGGCAGCGCTGCCCCGCGGGTACCACGCTCGTGCAGGGTGCCTTCTGCATCGATCGGTACGAAGCGTCGCTCGTGGAAGTCGTCGCGCGCGGTCGCACGGCGCGGTGGAGTCCGTTCGTCTCGCCGCAACGCGGGCACACGTACCGAGCCGTCTCGCGCGCCGGTGTCACGCCGCAGGGATACGTGTCGCAAAATCAGGCTCGCGCCGCGTGCGAAAACGCGGGACGCAGGCTGTGCACCGAGCGCGAATGGGTGACGGCCTGTCAGGGTCCGTCGCCGACGACGTGGCCCTACGGCGACGAATTCATTCACGGGCGATGCAACGACGAACGTGCCAACCCGGTCCCGCGGCTGTATCCGGGATCCGCCGACGTCTTTCACGAGCGACAGATGAACGACCCGCGTCTCAATCAACTCACGCTGTCACTCGCACACACCGGGGAATTCCGGCGCTGCTCGAATCGTTTCGGCGTGCACGACATGGTCGGCAATCTGCACGAGTGGGTCGACGCGCACTACGGTTCGCTCGGCGTCTTTCGCGGCGGCTATTACGCAGACGCGCGACAGAACGGAAACGGCTGTCGCTACGCAACGCGCGCGCACTCGCCGAACTACACGGACTACAGCGTCGGCTTCCGTTGCTGCGCGGACCCGCGTTGAGCGCGTCGCGGAGACGTCGCGTGTTCATCCTCCTCGCCACGCCGGTGCTGATCTATCTCGTGTTGGTGCTGGTCGCGTGTGGCGTGCAGCGCGCGATGCTGTTCCCGGTCCCGCGCCCGGCACGCATGCCCGTCGCACCGGGCCTGACGCTGCTCCATGTCGAATCACCAGCGAGCCACACCGTCGCGTTCTTCGCGCGAGCGCGCGGCGACGAACCGACCATCGTGTTCTTCCACGGCAACGGCGAGCAACTCGCGGACGATGCCGATCTTCTTCAGTCGTTCGTCGCGCGTGGGTTCGGCGTCTTCGCCGTGGAGTATCCGGGCTACGGCGTCGCAAGCGGCGAACCGACCGAGACCACCATCCTCGGCGCCGCGCGTGCCGCGCTCGACCGACTGCACGGCGCGCTCGGCGTCGGTCGCGATCGAACCGTCATCGTCGGTCAATCACTCGGAACCGGCGTCGCCGTTGCGATGGCCGCGGAACAACGCTGTGCGCGGCTCGTGTTGCTCTCGCCGTACACGTCGATCGGCGACGTCGCGCAAGCCGCCCTCCCCGGGCTCCCGGCTCGATGGCTCGTGCTCGACCGCTTCGACAGCTACGCACGCGCCCCGGCGGTGACATCACCCACGCTCGTCGTTCACGGCGATCACGACGAGGTGATCCCGTTCGCGCTCGGCCAGCGGCTGGCGACGAGGCTCCACGCGCGTTTCCTCGCGTGCGCGGGGCGGCATCACAACGACCTTTGGTCGGCGTTCGGCGACGAGCGACCGTTGATCGACGAGATTGCCGCTTTCGCGCGCGAGTGATTGCGCGGGGCGCGGGGGGGGGCCACCGGGCGCCCCGTCCAACGAGCGCCCCAGCCGCCCCCCGGGGTATACCCACACAGGTGTTTTTGGGGAGGTGACAACGAGTGGGCG
>CBIHQZ010001440.1:0-2065 GCA_966212315.1 uncultured Myxococcales bacterium | reverse complement strand
GTGCTCAGTGCCGCGAGACCATCGATCGCTGATCGGCCGATCGCACTGAGTGCTCCGAGCGCGTCGCCGGTCGTTCACCGAATCGCGCTGAGTGCGATTGCGAGACCTCCGTCGTTCGCGTGAAGGCACTTAGCACGAAAATGGGAACGCTAGCCGTTCCTCGATTCGCACTCAGCGTGATCTCCGCATCGATCCACGATACGGAAATCGCGCTCAGCGCGAGTGGGCGATGGCGCCGCGGGCCGAGAGTTACGCTGAGCACGAATTCGCACGAGTCGTGGTTCGCGCGATCGCACTGAGCGTGAAAGTCGCGTCGACGACTGATCGCCGGTGGGCGCTCAGCGTGATGGTGCCGTGGGCGCGCGTTCCCGAAATCGCGCGGAGTGCCATCGACCGATGGCGGGTCGATGCCGACATCGCGTCGAGTGCGATTTCGCGCGCGCCGTTCTTCGCGCGATCGCGGTGAGCGTGAAAGTCGCGTGGCGAGTCGGCGTGGACGACGACTGCCCCGCGCACGCCCGCGCGAATCGACCGACCGCGCTGAGCCGGCGGGGTGGGGGCTCGGCGGCAGCGCGTGCGGGTCCCTATCCGCCGCCCCCATCACATCCCGTACTCCTTCAGCTTCTTTCGCAAGTACGTGTGGTGCATCACCGCCCGGATGGCCGCGCCGTAGATGTCGCCCGGGTAGCGCGACATCAGCAGCGTGAGGTACTCGCGCTCGGCCCGCTCCTCGCCGCGCTTGCGCGCCTCGTAGAACGACTCGCGCAGTGTCGGCCGGTCCGCTGCACTCGCGCCGTCCACGGGCTCGACCGCCGACGGGCGGACGTCCGACTCGTCGTCTCCGTCTCCATCCGGATCTGCCGCGATCGTCGCGTCCCATCCGAGCGCCGACGCACGGTCCACCGCGTTGCGCAGCGCGCGCACGTTGCCCGTCCACGGCTCCGCGACCAGCCGCTTCATCACCTCGGCCGACGGCATCTGCAATCCGCGGTGCGTCTCGACGAAGTGTTCCACCAGCATCGGGATGTCCTCGGCGCGCTCGCGCAGCTTCGGCACCCGCACCGGGATCACCGCGAGGCGGAAGTACAGATCCTCGCGGAACGTGCGCTCGTTCACCATCTCGCGCAGATCACGGTGTGACGCGGAGATCACGCGCACGTTCACCGGGCGCCAGTTCGTCTCGCCGACGCGGCGGATGGCGCGCGCTTCGAGTGCGCGAAGGAACTTCGCCTGGACCTTGAGGGGAAGCTCACCGATCTCGTCGAGAAAGAGCGTGCCACCATCGGCGGCCTCGAACGCGCCAGCCGTGTTCTGCACTGCGCCGCTGAACGAGCCGCGCGCGTGACCGAACAGCTCGGACTCCGCCAGATCGGGATGGAGCGTGCTGCAGTCGATGACCATGTACGCGCCCGCACGTCGGTTGGAGAACTCGTGGATCGCGCGCGCGACCAGCTCTTTGCCCGTGCCCGTGTCGCCCTTGATCATCACGGTCGCGTCGCTGGGGGCGAGACGCGAGAGCTGTTGGAAGAGTCCGCGCATGACGGCGCTGCGTCCGACGAGCGGACCGAAATGCGAGCGCGGCCAGAGGTCGACGTCGGTGCTCTCTTCCGGCCGATGCAGCTTCAACTCGATGGGGCCGAGTCGCAGCCGCACTTCGTCGCGGGCGATGACCTCGCGGATGCGGAGCGCGTCGCAGTACGTGCCGTTCCGGCTGGAGAGGTCGCGGATCTCGATGCCTTCATCGGTGGGACGGAGTTCGGCGTGCACGCGCGAGACGCTCGGGTCGGTGATGACGACATCGCACGTGGGCGCGGAGCCGAGCGTGAGCGGCGCGGCGATGGTGACTTCGTGCGGGCCGAGGGAGTCGGTCCACGAGAGCGTGGCGGTGCGCCGGCTGCGCGAGTCGGCGAGCGGCGCGGCGAATCGGTCGGCGTAGGGCTCGGTGGCGTCGAAGGACGGCATGCGCCGAGCGTATCGGATGGGGACGGTATTCGCTTTCTGACCCAATCAGCTTTCGCTCGAAGAAACCGCGCGCGTTCGTGGCCGGCTCCCCAACGGGACGGTT
>CBIHQZ010001439.1:0-2067 GCA_966212315.1 uncultured Myxococcales bacterium | reverse complement strand
TCGCGCCGGCTTCGGCCAGCGACACGATGCGCGCGCGGACCTTGTCGCCGACATGGAACGGACGACGCTGCGCATCCGAAGCCGCGTGGGCCGGACGCGGACCGCCACCACCGTGCGGACGCTCGCCGCCTTCGCCGCCGGCACCCGGACCGCGTTCGCCGCCGCCCTTCTTGCCGCCGCGCTTGCGCTTCTTCTTCGCGCCGCCGCCGGGAGCACCGCCGGGTCCGCGTTCGCCGCCGCCCTGCGCCTGAGCGCCGCCGGTGACGTTGTCGCCCGCGAGAATCGCCGCGTTCGGATCGGGCGCGTCGAGTCGATTGCCGACCGAGTCCTCGGACGACTCTTCTTCGTCCTCGGGCATCGACGTGCCGAGCGGGGATTCGCCAGGCTTCAGCCGATTGCCGATCGAATCGTCGACCTCGCGCGCGGCCTTGCGGATGTTGCCTGGAGTGGGTTCGTTCCCCGCGTCGCCCGGCGCCTGGGGATCGTTCGGGTGCGCCGGATCGTGGTTGTCGGTCATGTAGCCTCGGAGCGGGGCGATGCGGCCCCTGGAAACCCATCCGCGCTGAAACCGGGCGGATAAGGGGGTGAACCTTATGCCACAAGATCCGGGCCGAAGCGACACGGATGGTCGAGCGTGCACGCGGTGCCCCGGGCGGTGTGGCACGGCCACTGCTCGAAAGGTCTGATCGTGGAGAAGACCTTCCCTGCCGAGTCAGCACCGTCCGAAGCCGCCGAGCATGCCGCGCAGCCGCACTGCCGGTCGTGCGCAGCGTACGGGCGTGCGATCGAAACGCTGAACGCGGCAAACGTTCCGTTCCTCGTGGGCGGAGGTTTCGCGGTCGAGGTGTTCGTCGACGCACCGCGGGCGCGCATCAAGGACCTCGATTTGTTCATCCGGCCGATCGACGTCGGAACTGCGCTGCAGGCGTTGGCTCGCAATGGCTTCGTCACGCGACTGCACGAGCCGCAATGGATCGCCAAGGCGTTCGACGGCGAGGACTTCATCGACTTGATCTACGCGACCCGCAACGGGCTCTTGAACGTCGACGACCAGAGCTTCGAGAACGCGCCGCGCCGCGAGGTGCTCGGACACACCGTGCTCGTGCAGCCGGTCGAAGAAGTCATCGCCACGAAGGTGTTCGTCACCGCACGCGATCGCTTCGACGTCTCGGACATCTCGCATCTGTTCTTGCTGTGGGGGACGCGCATCGACTGGCGGCGTCTCATCGAGCGCATGTCGATGCAGATCGAGATGCTCCACGTCCATCTGTTGCTCTTCCAGTACATCTACCCCGGACAGAAGAACGTGATCCCGGCGTGGGTGTACGACGAAGTCGAGCAACGCGCGCGCTCGGCACGCTCGCGCACGCTCCCCGAGAAAGCCTCGCGCGGGCTCGCGCTCGACCCGATTGCCTTCGCGATCGACATCGAACGCTGGGGGTTCTTCGATGCGAGCCGTGCCGAACAAGCCCGGCCTCAGTTTCCGATGAGCGAACCCACCGACTCGCCGACGGTTCCACCCGACGACGACCCGAAGCGCAACGCAGCGTGAGCGGAGATCACGCGACGACCACGGAGGCGCACGCATGAAGATCGCGGCAGTCGGTGACGTGCACACGGGGCGCGCGAACACGCGCGAGCAGGTGGCGCGGTTGCATCACGTGGGCGAAGACGCGGATCTGTTGCTGCTCGCGGGCGATCTCACCGACCACGGCGAGCCCGAGCAGGCGGCGTTTCTCGCGGACGAACTCGCACACGTGAAAGTGCCGATCGTGAGCGTGCTCGGCAATCACGACTTCGAACGCGGGCGCCCGTTCGCGGTGGTCGATGCGCTCGAACGGTCGGGGGTGCGAACGCTCGATGGCACGTGCTTCACCGTGGGCGACGTCGGCATCGCGGGGGTGAAGGGCTTCGGCGGCGGGTTCGATCCGCGGCAATTGAGCGCGTTCGGCGAGCGCGTGTTGAAAGACTTCGTCGCGGAGATCGATCAGGAGGCAACGAAGCTCGCGCACGCACTGACCAAGCTGACGACGCGCCACAAGATCGCGCTGATGCACTACGCGCCCG
>CBIHQZ010001438.1:0-2067 GCA_966212315.1 uncultured Myxococcales bacterium | reverse complement strand
GACGACGACGACGCGGACGACGAAGACGACGACAGCGACGATGACGATGATGATGACGACGACGTCGGTGACGACGACGAAGAAGAAGACGAGTGAGTCGTGCGCAACGTTCTGATCTCGTCCGACGCGGCCGCGCAATCCGCAGGTGAAGCGATTCTCACCGCGGGTGGAAACGCCGCCGACGCAGTGCTCGCCGCGATGCTCGCGGGTGCAACGCGCGCGTCACCGGCCTCGCTGCTCGGCAGCGGCGTGGTGATGCTCGCGGGTGCGGGCGTCGGTTCGTACTGGATCGACGGACGTGCGCGCGTTCCGGGCGTGGGCGTGAAGCGCGTGCAAGCGCCCGAATCGCCGCCACGAGCGTGGAGTGTCGCGCTGCCGGGTCTGCTGGAAGCCGTGCTCACGGCGCACAATCGATTCGGTCGGTCGGCACTGGGTGCGGTAACGCGCGCGGCATCGACCGCGGTGCGCGATCACGAGCCGACCGATGCGGTGCGCGCACGCGTAAAGCTCGTGGAGATGCTGCCGCGCAGCGGCATCGACGCGCTCGGGCGCCTCGGCATTCGTCAGGCGATTCTGGAGAGCGCATCACCCGCAGTGGGCGGTCTGGTCACGCGCGAAGACCTCGCGACGTACACGCCCGCGGTCGAAGCGCTCGGCGAAATTTCCGCGGAAGAACAGCACGTGCTGATCGTTCCTGAAGAAGTACTCCCGCGATTCGCGCCGCCGGCGCCGCCGTCGTCACCGATCGGATCGTGCGTCGCGGCAGACAAGGAAGGCGTGGTCGCAATCGCGGTGTGGGCCATCGCCGACGAAGCGTTCGCACTTCCGAGCGAGACCGGACTCTCGATGCCCGCGCTCTCGAACGCACCGACGAAGGGGATCACCCGCCGCAAGCCGGGGAGCTTGATTCCGCTGCCGGTGCCCGGCGCGATCATCCGCACCGAGGGCCGACCGTGGGCGGCATGCACGACCGCGGGCGAAGGCGACGTCGCGGGGCAGTGTTTGCGACAAGTCGCGGCGCGGCTCGAGCACGTCGGGATCGAGTTCGCGGCGAGGCCTGTCAGTTCTGCACGAGGGATCACGAATTGGGTGATCGCCGACGCGGGCGGCGAATGGCGCTCGACGAGTGAAGCCTTCGACGTGGCGTGAAACGCGTGCGCCGCACGACATGAACGGGGCGTGACTGCGCATGGGGGACGAGAGCGAATCGGCCGCAACGATCGAGCGCACGCTCTCCGCACTGGTCGGCGGGCGCATCGACGGCGCGTGGTTTCACCGCGATACCGGCCTCGTCGCGATCTCGGTGTACATGGGCGAACGGCGCATCGTCGGCATCGGCATCGGCCCGCGCGTTGGAGGCATCGGCTGGCTCTCGGAGCCGCCCAGGTTTCGCGCGGAATCATCGCAGCCGCTGGTCGCCGCGATGCGCGCGCATCTCGTGGATCATCGCGTGCGCGACGTCCGCATCGACGAAGACGGCGTGCTGTGGATCGTCGCCGGCGGCGCGGAGATCGCGGCGCGAATCGGGTTCGTTCCCGTGCGAACCGGCGAAGCGCGGATCATCGGTGCGACGGGCAATCTCGTGGTGCGCTGGCCCGCGGGCGCCGAAGGGCTGAGCGATCGCGAATGGCTCACCCGCGCCGTTGATCTCGCCGAACACGGGCGCGCGCTGGCCGCGCAATCGGACGGTTACTCGTTCGAACGTGCCCGCGCGCAACTCGCGAAGGCGGTGCAGCGACGGATCACGCACCTGGTGCGGCGCGCGGATGCCGTGCGCGACGACCTCGCGCGCCTCGAGAATGTGCCGGCGCTGCAGAAGACGGGACGCCTGCTGGTCGCGCAGGGCGCACGCATTCCGCGCGGTGCGAAGCGCGCGACGTTGGAGGACTGGGAAGAGGGCGGCACGATCGAGATCGAACTCGACCCCGCGATTCCGGCGAAGCAGCAAGCCGAGGCACTCTTCGCGAAGGCGCGCCGCATTCAGCGCGGCGAGGCGGCGATGCGCGCGCGACTCGGAGACCCCGAGCGCGCGATCGAATCGGTGAGTCCGCTGCGCGAGCGACTGGC
>CBIHQZ010001437.1:0-2069 GCA_966212315.1 uncultured Myxococcales bacterium | reverse complement strand
GGCGGCCGGGACTGTGACGTGGGCGTGCGTCGAAACAGTGCGTCGAAAACGTCGCGCGGGACCTGGTGCGCGCGTTCCCGCTGGCCCGCTCGCTTCATCTCGCCCCGCTGCCGTCGAATCACGCCACCATCAATCCAGCCCCTCTCTCGACGACGCCTGCGTTCGAGCGTACGCGGTGGCGTCGAGGGAGAGGGGCGCGCAGTCGCGGGAGTGAGGTCGGATCTGGGATCTACGACCGCTTGTTCCCGAAGATGCTGAGCTTCAAATGCGCGAACTGCGACTCGATCACGCGCTTCGCGATGTCGATCTTGCCGTCGGCCTCTTTCTTCTTCAGCTCGCCCGCTTCGTAGAGCGCGCGCGCCTTGCTGCGCTGGATCTTGCCGCTCGAGGTCTTCGGAATCGTCCCCGACTCGGCCACCACCACGTCGTCGACGACGATGCCCACCGCGCGCTGGATCTCGGTGCGAATCGCAGTGGCGAGCGCATCGTTCGCGATGCCGCCCTTCGTCTCCGCGACCACCACGACCGCCTCGCGATCGAGCCCCTGCTTGAACGTCGGGAACGCGGCGACGTTGCCGGTGCGCACACCCTCGACACGCGACGCGACCCACTCGAGGTCCTGCGGGTAGTAGTTCTTGCCGTTGATGATGATGACGTCTTTCTTCCGCCCGCAGATGAAGACGTTGCCGTTCGACACGTACCCGAGGTCGCCGGTCTTCAACCATCCGTCGGCGTCGATGGTCTCCGCGGTCTTCTCGCGATCCTCGAAGTAGCCCGACGTCACGCTCGGCCCCTTGATGTGGATCTCGCCGACCTCGCGCTCACCACGCGGCGCGCCCGTCTCGGGATCGACGATCTTCAGGTCGTGCCCGGGGAAGTGCGGCCCGCATCCGACGATCTCGACCGATGCGTCGTCGCCCTCGCTCGCCACTTCGACGCGACCCTTTTCCCACAGCACATCCGACTTCACGCGTTCGGTCGGGATGCCGCGCGAGAACGCGATCGCGAGCGAACTCTCCGCCATGCCGTAGCTCGGGACGTACGCACTCTCTTTGAACCCGTACTTCTCGTAGCGCTTCGCGAAGGCGCGCAGCGTCGCGGCCTGGATCGGTTCGGCACCGCAGCCGGCGACACGAACCGACGAGAGATCGATGCCCGCAATCTCGTCGTCGCGCACGCGCTTCACCGAGATCGCGTACGCGAAGTTCGGCGCGTACGTGATCGTTCCGCGATGCTTCGACAATGCCCTCAGCCACACCGCCGGGCGCTTCAAGAACGTGAGCGGCGGCATGAACACCACCGGCACGGGGTGCATGATCGGCGCGATCACGAAGCCGATGAGCCCCATGTCGTGAAAGAGCGGAAGCCACGACACGCCGACGTCCTGGTCGTTGTGATCGAGCCCGTCGCGCATGACGGCGCGTGCGTTGTGGGCGAGGTTCCCGTGCGTGAGCATCACGCCCTTGGGACGCGACGTGGACCCCGAGGTGAACTGGATGAAGCCCATGTCGTCGAGCGTCACGCCCGGCGAGCGGTAGAGCTTCTCGTCGCCCTTCAAGTCCGCGAGCGTGACCATCGCGCGCAGCGAGGGCGCGCTCTCGCGCACGGTGCCGATGACGGCTTTGATCTGCTCGTTCGTGACGAGGATCTGCGCGTGCGAGGCACTCACGATGTGCTTGCAGTGATCGAGGTACCCACCGAGCTGTCCGAGCCCCATCGGCGGATAGAGCGGCACGGGGACGCCGCCGCCGTAGGTGACGCCGAGAAACGTCGGGATGAATTCGTCCGCGTTCGGAAGGATCAGCGCGACGTGATCGCCCTTCTTCATGCCGCGCTCGGTCAGCGCCGTCGCGATTTCGCGCGCGCGTGATGCGAGGCGCGGCCACGACCAGAACTGCTCGGTGCCGTCGTCCGCGATGAACGTGTAGCCCTTGTCGGGGCGCTGCTGCGCGGCGTGGTCGAGTGCGTCGGGGATGGTGCGAAGTACGGACACGGTCGTTGCTCCTGGAGTCGAAGGGGCCGGGGACTGAATGGCCATTCAACTGCCAAGGGATCGCGGGGGCGTCAAC
>CBIHQZ010001436.1:0-2069 GCA_966212315.1 uncultured Myxococcales bacterium | reverse complement strand
ATGGAGCGCCGACAGGCGCCGGCTGCTGACCGCAGTACTGCGCGCTGTAGTCGGGGCTTCGGTACCACGGGAGGTTCGAGTCGAGGTACGTCGCGTCGCCCGTACGCTGCGAAAGCGCGCCCCATCCGAGGGTGTAGTTCTGGAAGAGTTCGAAACGCGTTCGGATGTAGCCGTGCAGGTCGATGATCGGCGTGGCGCGGTTCTCGATGAACTCGGGCGCCGGCGTGGTGCGGATCGACGTGGACGCGCCGGCCACCGTGGTGGTCGACGTCGACGGCGTGGCAGCCGCGGCGGTCGTAGCGGCGGTGGAGTCCGTGCTCGCGGTGCTGTTCGACTCGGGTGCGGCGGCTTCGCTCGAACCGGCGGCTGCGCCACCCTGCGGCGCGGAGGAGGATGCCGTCTGCGCCGCGGCCACGGTCGGCGCGGTCAGCAGGGCGAGGGCGGTCAGGAAACGAACACGACGCGACATGATCCTCCGGCGCGATTGCGATGCGTTCGCCGCGCGCGGGAGGCGGTATCACGCGCCGCGAGCGGGCGTCAACGCACGAGGACGTATCGCGAAGTGATGGGAAGCCGGCGGTGAAGCCCCGCCCGCCCGACCGGTCCATCACGAGTCACATTCGATGCACTCGCCGATGCCGCGACGAATGTCCCCGGGCGAGTACGTCCCGCGCATCGGGAGGCTTCTTCCCTAGATGCAGCGCGCGAAGTTCGGTAAGAGCCCCCGCGTGAGTTACACGCGGATCGTTCCGCTCGGCGGGCTTGGCGAGATCGGGATGAACTGTCTCGCGCTCGAAACCCCCGAGGGAATTCTCGTGATCGATTGCGGCATCTCGTTTCCCCACGAGGAGCCCGGCGTCGACGTCATCCATCCAGACTTTCGCTATCTGTGGGAGCGACGCGACGAAGTGCTGGGCGTGGTCGTCACGCACGGGCACGAAGATCACATCGGTGGGCTGCCGTATCTGTTGCGACGGATTCCCGTCCCGGTGTGGGCGCCGGCCTATGCGCGCGCGCTCATCGAACGCCGTCTGCAAGAACACGCCGACGTGCCGGTTCCCGACCTGCGCACGACCGCGCCGCGGGCACAGTTCTCGGTGGGCCCGTTTCGCGTCGAGCCGTTGCGAGTCACTCACTCGATCCCCGACTCCACTGCGCTCGCCATCGACACCCCCGCTGGCCGGATCTTCCACACCGGCGATTTCAAGCTCGAACAGGCGCCCCTCGACGGTCAGGAAAGCGACGAGGAGCGATTCCTCGAACTCGGTGCCGAAGGGGTCGACCTGCTTCTCTCGGACAGCACCAACGTCGATGTGCCCGGGCGAGCGGCGCGCGAACGCGATGTCTCGACGGCGCTGCGCGAGCTGGTGCTGCCGTGCGAAGGACGCGTGGTCGTCGCGGTGTTCGCGTCGAATATCTACCGGCTCCAGACGCTGTGCGACGTGGCGGTTGCGACCGGACGACGAATCACGTTCATGGGGCGCAGCGTGGAGAATCACGTGCGCGCCGCGACCGACTTGCGCTTGCTCCGCGTGCCGACCGATTTGATCCTGCCGTCGGACATGGCGATGTCTGTTCCGCCGCGGCAGCTGCTGGCCGTAACGGGTGGAACGCAGGCCGAGCGGCAGAGCGGGCTCGCACGCATCGCGCGCGGTGAATATCCCCGGCTCGTGATTCAGCGCGGCGACACGGTGATCTTCTCGTCGCGTGCGATTCCCGGCAACGAGCGGGGCGTGTTCGACCTGGTGTGCAATCTCGAACGACGCGGCGCCGTGGTGCACTTCCGCGCGACCGATCGGGACATTCACGCCAGCGGTCATGCGGGGCGCGAAGAGCAGTCGCGGATGATCGAGTTGATCAAGCCGCGCGCGTTCGTGCCGGTGCACGGGACGTTTCATCATTTGCGGCGCCATGCGGAACTCGCGGCGTCGCTCGGTGTGCCGAAGGTCGATGTCATCGAGAACGGACAGACGCTCGCGTGGCGCGACGGGCAGCTGTCGCGCGAAGAAGCCGTGCCGTTCGGGCGGGTGTACGTCGACGAGCAGGTGGAACTCGACGTCGACGCGATG
>CBIHQZ010001435.1:0-2069 GCA_966212315.1 uncultured Myxococcales bacterium | reverse complement strand
CCGGCGCGACGTTGCGCGCCACGGACGGCGCGACGCTGACCTTGCGCAACGTGATCATCGATCATCCGGACACCGCGATTCTCACCGCGGGCGCGCACCTCGACGCGCGCGAACTCACGATCGCGTTCGCGAGAGGCCGGGCCATCGACCTCGGGGCATCGGGCGACGCGATCCTCCGTGCATCGATCATTGGTGGCGGCACGCATGGCATCTTCACTTCGGGCGCATCGTTGACCGCGTCGCTCGTAGGGATCTTCGGCGCAGACACCGGCGTCGCCGCGCTGAGCACTCAACCCGTGACGATCACGCTCGATCGCGTTGCATCCGTCGGATCGCAACATCTCGGCGTCGGGCTCTCGGGCGTCGGCGTAGCAGCTACGATCGATCACTCACTGATCGCCGGAACGAAGTTCGGCCACGACGGCGACGGCATCGGCTTGATGGTGCGTGACGGCGCGAGCGTCGGCGTCGACCTCGGGATCACGGCGGACGACCATCAGGGCCGCGGCACGTACATCATCGACAACCGTGCGACCGGGGTACTCCTGTCGAGCGGCGCACACGGCGAGTTGCACGGACTGCTGGTGGGCTCGAACGATCAGGGCGGGGTGGTCGTCCAGAGCACGGCCGAAGTCGGAAATCTCGGCTTCAGCTTCTTGCAGGACAACCTCGGTGCAGGACTCGTGATCAGCACCGGCGCATCCATCGCGGGACTATTGTGCGACGGCTTCTACACCGCGCGGCCCGGCGAACTGCGCTTTGGCGCCATGAGCATTCGCATGCAGGACGGCGCCGTGATCATGCCGCAGACGAATCACTTCGCGATGCGCGTCGAGAACGGATCGTTCGTCGGCAATGCAGGCTTCGGGCTTCTCTGCGATGACGTCGACGCGACGATCACGGCCGCCAAGTTCATGGACAACGGCATTGGATGGGCGCTGTACAACGGCATGGCCGAATCGGCGTCGCTCGATCTCTCGAACAACACCGACGCGGCGCCGACGATGAATCCGCAATCGCCGCCGGGCGCCGTGACCGCGCCGCAGCTTCGCTAGCTCGTCGACGCGCGAGGCGCGTGAAGGAATCAACCGGCCGCGATCGGCGACTGAATGCGGCGGGCGAACACGTTTCGAAACTGCGTCCGTTCTTCGTCCGTCTCGAGCAGTGCGGCGAACGCATCGAGCGCTTCGATGAACCGAGTCCGCAAGCCCGCGTCGGAAGGATCCGAGTCACTGAGCGCACCGAGAAGTTCAGCGCGAGCGAGTGGCAGCCGCGTCAAGTCCGCGAGCTGCTCGCGCGCCGAGACCGCGAGATCGCCGACGTCGCCACCGGTGCGGGCAACGGCAAGCAGGCGGATGGCGGTGGCAGCGGCGATCAGCGGTGGTGACCGCGTCGAGCGTGCACGCTCGATCGCGATGCGCGAGAGTTCATCGGCCGCCCCGATCTCGACTTCGATCGCGATGCGAGCGCGCTCGGCTGCCGTAGACGCAGCGAGGCGCGGATGGTTCAGCCGCGTCGCTTCGGCTTCCGCCAGCGATTGCAATCGCGTCGCCTCATCGAGCTTTCCTTCGATGCGACGGATGACGCCGAGATTATGGGTCGCGACCGCCACCGCGCGCGCGTTGCCAACCTTGCGTGACATCTCGATCGCGGACTCGAGACGCTCCGTGCATTCGGCCAGGCGACCGACATCGAGCATCACCGACGCGGCGTTCCCGAGTGCGACCGCCTCACGACGCCGATCGCCGCCCCGCTGGTAGCGCGCCGCCGACAACTCGAACAGATCGATCGCTTGCGCGGCATTGCCCGACTCCATTGCCACATAGACCTGCGCGCTGATCGCGCGTGCTCGCAGGCTCTCGATCGGCGTGTCGTTCGCGAGACGTCGCGCACCAGACGCATGCGCCGCTGCTTCGGCGTACTTCCCCTCGCCCGCGAGCAACAACGCCAGCTCCGTGTGCGCGTTCGCTCCCCAGCGCGGATCGTTCGCCGCGGTCGCCAGTTCCAGCGCGCGCGCCCCGGCCCGCAATGTCTCCTCGCGATCGCCGGTCATGCGCGCGAAGAAGCAC
>CBIHQZ010001434.1:0-2069 GCA_966212315.1 uncultured Myxococcales bacterium | reverse complement strand
CGTTCTCGATCCGCAGCTTCACCTGATCGGCCCAGTACCGTTCGCCCATTCGCACCGCGAATCCGTCGCTGCCGGGGACGCCGCGCCGGAGCGACTCGACGCCGTGCACGAAGGTCCGAATCGCGCGCATCGAATAGCGCCACGGTGACTTCGGGTATTCGAGCGCGTCGGCGTACTTGTCGCCGATGAGGTGACGCGAGAGCGCGTAGGTGAACTCCACGCCACGCTTCGCGCGGGCGATCTCCTTCGGCGTCGTCGCCATGGTGAGCGGGTGCTCGATCATCGCCTTCGCCAGCGCGCGCGAATCATCGTCGGGCGCCGCCTGCGATTCGCACGTCTGCTCCCAGAGCGCTTGCGCTTCCTCGAGCGATGTCGGGAGCAATTCTTCGCGCACCCCCATCAACCAGCCGATGTAACGCCATAGGTGCAGGTTGTCCTCGGCGTCTTCACGCGACACCGGATAGCCCAGCATCTGCAGCCCCTCGGTGAGCACGTGCGAGAACAACAACGCGGTGCCAACCATGTCGAACTGATTGATCGGAACGCCCCACGCGCTCGCGTCCCACTTCGGGGACTTCGCCAGCATGCGCCGCACTTGCGCGTGCATCAGGCGCACTTTCACGGTCGCGCGAAAGCCTTCTGCGTGACGCGCCATGCCGCCACGCACCGCGGTGGTCTGCACAAAGCGCGCAGTCTCCGCGAGGCGGCGCGCGACGTCGTAGTGCAGGCGCGCCGAGAACGTGAGCGGCTTGTTCCCCGCCGGCGAGCAGTATCCCGCGACGAGCGATCGGGTCGCGAGCACGGCGCCGCCGAGCGGGCCGGCCTTGAGCAGCACTTCGCCGCCGCGATGACCACGCTCCCGGTCGAACCAGTACGGCACGTGTTCGATGGCAGCGAAGAACGCGCGCATCGCTTCGGGGGCCTCGGGCATCGTGTCGATTCCGCGCGCGAGTGCGGTGTCGACGAACGAATGCCGCACCGGTCCCTGCATCTGCGAGAGCGCTTCGACCGCTGCATCGGCGAGATGGTCGCCCTCCGTCAGGAACGCCGCGAGTCGATCGACGCGATCGGCGTAGCGCTCGCGGATTGCGTGGGTGGGGCGATAGCGCGTCGGCAGCATGGAACGGAATGGTAGGGTCCGCGCCACGCGGCAACAATGATGGCGCTCCGGTGTGCGATCATCGGCAGCCGCAGGATCGATCGACGACATGCCCGAACGAGATGGGAACGAGTTCGACAGCAGCCGGTTCGAGCGACCGTCGCTGACCGTCGACGTGGTGGTCTTCGCGATGCGCGATTTCGCGCTGCAATTGCTGGTGATCAAGCGTGGCATCCCGCCGTTCAAGGGACGCTTCGCGCTCCCGGGCGGGTTCGTTCTTCCGCGCGAGACGGTCGAGGAAGCGGCCGCGCGTGAACTCAGCGAAGAGACCGGGCTCTCGGGGCTCTATCTCGAGCAGCTGTACACGTTCAGCGAACCCGAGCGCGATCCGCGCGGACGAGTTGTCTCCGTCGCTCATCTCGCACTCCTCCCCGCCGATCGGATCGACACGGTGCGCGGCGGGAGCGATGCGCGCGAGGCAAGCTGGGTCCCGGTCGCCGAAGCGATGGCGAAGCGCGACGACGGCAAGAAGTTCCTCGCGTTCGATCACGATCGCATCGTGTCGATGGCGCTGGCGCGACTGCAGGGAAAGCTCGAGTACACGACGCTCGCGTTTCAGCTCCTGCCGACCGAGTTCACGTTGAGCGAAGCGCAACGGGTGTACGAGAGCATCCTTGGTCGGCCGCTCGACAAGGTGACGTTTCGTCGTCGCATCGCGGCGATGGAACTGGTGCGCGAGACGACACGCATGCGACGTGGTGCCCATCGTCCAGCACGCCTCTATGTCGCTGCGCCCCGCGAGTCGGTCTTTCTGTAGCGCGAGGCCACCGCCGATCCTCGGAACAGCGCGCTCGCGCTCCCCGTCGAAGGACTGAGCCGAAGGACGCGAAAAGTTAGAACTCGCATCGCCGGAGTCGGCCGTCGGAAACCCGATGTCGACGCGGAGGGGGAGGAGGAGACGCGGATCGGA
>CBIHQZ010001433.1:0-2071 GCA_966212315.1 uncultured Myxococcales bacterium | reverse complement strand
ACGTCCGCCCCTGATGCGACGCCTGCCGGTCGTTCCGTCGCAATCGCCCGACGCCTCGCGCGCGAGCGACTTGTTGCGATGGCCCCTGCTCGGTCGCTTCCTTCGTTGGCGACACGCGCGGCGGGTCCTGCAGATTCCGCTGCTCGTCGTGTCCGCACTCCTCGTGCTCCACGGCCTGCTCGGTCCGCGCCTCGCGCCGAAGAACCTCGCGACCGTCGTCGTGTGGGTGCACTACCGCGGCGCGCTGGTTCTCGCGTTGCTCGCGATGGGGAATCTGTTCTGCATGGCGTGTCCGTTCATGTTGCCGCGCGATGCCGTCCGCCGATGGTGGACGCCGCGTTGGCACTGGCCGCGAGTACTCCGCAACAAGTGGCTCGCGATCGCGCTGCTGGTCGGGTTCCTGTTCGGCTACGAGTGCCTCGACTGGTGGAGTTCGCCGCGCGCGACGGCGTGGCTGATCGTGGGCTACTTCGCGGTCGCGTTCGCGGTCGACGTGCTCTTCCGCGGTGCGTCGTTCTGCAAGTATGTGTGCCCCATCGGACAGTTCAACTTCGCCGCGTCGACCGTCTCCCCGCGCGAGATCCGCATCGCCGACGAACGCGTGTGCGCGACATGCACCACGCACGATTGCCTCCGTGGACGCGACGACGACCGCTCGCTGCGAGGATGCGAACTGGCACTCTTCCAGCCGCGCAAACAAGGCAACACGGACTGCACCTTCTGCCTCGACTGCGTGCACGCGTGTCCGCACGACAACGTGATGATCGCCTCGCGCATCCCCGGCAGCGAGTTGTGGATCGATCCGTTTCGATCGGGCGTAGGGCGTTTCTCGCGGCGCGCGGACCTCGCGGCGTTGGTGGTGATCTTCACGTTCGGCGCGCTGCTCAACGCGTTCGGAATGGTATCGCCCGTGTATGCAGTCGAGCGCTGGCTTGCGGCTCGTTTGCACGTGCACAACGAAGCGATCGTGCTGGCTGTGATCTTCGTCGTCGCGCTCGGCGTGATCCCCGCCATCGCAGTCGGCGGCACATCGATCCTCACGCGCGCGACCACGAAGTCGAACCGAGCGCTGCGCGCGATCGCGGTGCCCTACGCGTATTCGCTCGCGCCGATCGGTCTCGGCATGTGGGCCGCGCACTACACCTTCCACTTTCTCACCGGGCTCTTCACGGTGGTTCCCGTCGCACAGCGCGCGGTCGCGGATCTCGGCCGGCCGCTGCTCGGTGCGCCGCGCTGGTCGCTCTCGGGACTCCCCGCGCACGTGGTGTATCCGATGGAGATCGGGTTCATCGCGCTCGGTCTGGTCGGTTCGGGCATCGCTGCATGGCGCATCGCCGAACGCGAGGATCGCGACCATGCGATGCGTGCATTCGCGCCGTGGGCGGCCGTGTGCGTGGCGATCGCGTGCGCCGCGTGGTGGCTCATGTCGCAACCGATGGAGATGCGCGGGACGTTCGTCGCGTGATGAAAGCGTGGCTCGCGAGCGTGTTCATGCTGTGCGCATCGTTCGCCCCAAGCGTGGCACGCGCGCACGAAGGGCCGCCGTTCCCGGTGATCGTCGATCGCGTCGCGGGCCCGTACATCGTCTCGGTGTGGGCGGATCCCGACGTGGGCACCGGCACGTTCTTCGTGACCTTCGACCCGCCCGTGTTTCGCAACGCTTCCGATCCGCGCGTCGTCGTCGAAGTGCAGCCCGCTTCGCGTCGACTTCCGCCCGCTCACTACGATGCGCATCACCAGCCGGACGAAGCCTTCCGCGCGGATGTTCCCTTCGACCGTGAAGAGCGATGGACCGTGACGCTGTCGGTGACGGGTTCACGCGGCGACGGGCGCGTCGCATTCGATGTGAACGTCACGCCACCCGGCTACGGCCGCTGGGACCTGCTCATCTACTTCACGCCCTTCGCGGTCCTCGGCGGTCTGTGGCTCGCGGTGGCGTTGAAGAAGCGCGCGATGGAGCGGGCGCGCCTGGCGAAGTGAGAGCCCGTGCAGACCTCCCCCCAGCTGCCGCTCGCCCCTCTCCCTCCGACGCCATCCGTGACGCGAGAACGCAGGCGTCGTCGAGAGAGAG
>CBIHQZ010001432.1:0-2071 GCA_966212315.1 uncultured Myxococcales bacterium | reverse complement strand
ATACCCGAACATCCCCCGTTCACCCGCGAGCCAATCGCCGGATCCTGGAACGGAAGATCTCGAAGACGGTGAGATCGGCGACACCGCAGAACCGCTCACGGTCGATCTCGCCGCGGCGCCGCGCGGGTACCTCGATCCCGATCACAGCTTCGACAACAACTTCCGCGGACGTCTGTGGGCCGTGCAGGGGCAGCGAATCCTTCTGCATCGCGGGCAGCTGCAATTCGACGACAACGACGTGGCCGAGTGCATGGCGCGGCACGGCGATGCGATCGAACGCTACGCCGACCTCCGGTACATCTCGCGCGCGAGCATGTTCGCGCTGATGTTCGCGGAGACCGGCTGCTTCGATCCCGACTTCGAAAGCGGCGACGAGCGTGCGGGTCCGCTCAACGTCAGCGCATCGCTCTGCATGGCGATGAATCCGCTCTACGACCACGACCAGTGCCTTCGGCTCACCGCCGAGCAACCGAGCCTCGGGATCGACACGGTCGTTCGCTACCTCTCGTCGCCGACCGTGCGGCGCATGCATCACAACGATCCGGTGCGACTCGCGGCCGTGTATCGCTCCGGCTCGCTGCGCATGACGCAGTCGAATCCGTGGCATCTCGCGGCGCCCGAGGAATACATCTCGAACTTCGCAGCCGGCTACAACGCGTACCGCCTCTGGGAAGCGCACGGAAAGCCTGTGGCGACGCAGCGCGGGATCCACATCGAGGGCGGCCGGCTCTATCGTGGGCACACGAAGTGGCGCGCGCGCGGCGTGAGTCTGATCGGCGCAGTGATGACGCCGCACATCGCGTCGCTGCAACCGGGGGCGACGAACAACTGGTACCTGTCGCACACGACGCTCGCGAACGCGGCGACGCGTCAGTCCGAGTTGCATCGATGGCATCAGCACTGGAACGTCGACACGGTCCGCCTCCAGGTCACGCAGGACGGCTTGAACATGGGCGACTCGGACTTCGACGCGGACTACGCGCCGTTCTTGAACAGCGTCATCGCCGATGCGCGGGCCGAGGGGCTGATCGTCATCGTGAGCATGCGCGACGAGTGGCCCGATCGTCCGGCATTCACCGGTCACGTGTCGTCGAACAAGTGCGGCGAAGATCTTCCGTGCGACCGCACGCGCGCGGCGTGGGAGTACCTCATCGCGCATGCGCCGGCGCTCGGAGGCAATCGCGTGTTGCTCGAGGCGTACAACGAACCGATGGCCGGTCACCGCGACCCGTGGAACGGGTGGCACGCGACGCACACCACGACCGTCCAGGCGATCCGGGCTGCGCACGCGGACAACATCGTGATCGTCGAGGGGACGTCGTCGGGTCGATACATGCCGCCCGAGGATCACGCGCTCGATGTGAACAACGTGGTCTACGGCATTCATCCGTATCCGCTCGCCGGCACGTACGACGGCGAAGGTGACTGGCGCGACGCGTTCGGCGACTTCTGCGTCGGTCATCGTCACGCGTGCCTCGCGACCGAGTGGGTGGCGATCGGGCAGGACGAGACCTGCTACGACGACCGCACCAATCCGCGGCACCACTCACCGGCACTCTCCGTCGCGATGCAGCGCTTTCTTCGCGACCATCACATCGGATCGGTGATGTGGCCGGGCGACAGTCCGAACACGCTGGTGTTCAACGGCAGCGGCGAGACGTTCCCGACGACGCCGACGACGTGGGGCAATCGTTGCGACTTCACCTGCCCGCGCGCCGACAATCGCGGGTCGGGGCAGGAGACGCGGACGTACTTCAAGAACGGGTCGCTTCTCCCCGCGCCCTCCTGCCACTGATCGCAGCGCGCCTCACCGTGAATTAGAGCTTCGCGAAGCTTCCGATCCGTTGCCCGCGGGTTCACCCGCCGGGAGCGTCACCGCGCGGGGCGCTTGCTTCGAGCGTAGCGATCGCAACGTGCATGCGACGCCCGCTCCAGATCGCGTAGACGCTTCCCAGTGCAACGGCGACGGTGGGGACGAGCATGGCGCGCTCGTGGATGCGAAAGGCGAGGCGTGCGCCCGCGAACGCGCCGATGGCAAACGCGAACGCGATTGTCGCGAGGAGCGCAAAGC
>CBIHQZ010001431.1:0-2072 GCA_966212315.1 uncultured Myxococcales bacterium | reverse complement strand
CGCGATTCACGTCGTCGACCACGTGCGCCGCGCCGAATGCAGCGACCGCGAGCGACCCTCCGAGCGTTCTCGACGCATAGACGGTGCTCGTGATCACGCCTCGTTCGCGCCACGCCACGTTCGATTGCGCGGCGATGAGCGCGGTGCTCGAGGCCGGTCCGATTCCCATGCCGACGACGCCGAGCGAAACGAGCGCGAAGGGGATCGAATGCAACGCGTGCGAGTGCGTGCTCACGAGCAACCCGAGCGCGCCGATCAGCGCGAGCGCGAAGCCGCCGGCGACACTGACGCGCATGCCGTATCGAATCAGGATGCGAACGCCGAAGGTCGACGTGATGGCCCATCCGAGCAGCAACGGCACCAACGCTGCGCCGGCGTAGAGCGCGCCGTGCTGTGTCTGCCGCGTGATCCAGAGCGGAACGTAGGCCGAGCATGCGTAGAGCAGCGCGCCGCCACAGGTTCCGCCGAGGATTCCGGCGAGCACGACGCGGTTGGTGACGAGGTGGGGTGCGAGGAGAGGGCGCGCGGTGCGGCGTTCGCGCGTGACGAACAGCGCGGTCGTCATTGCCGCCAGGCTCGCGAGCGCGATCCGCAGCAGTGTGTGACGCGTCCCCGCGGGCTCGAGTGCGATGAGCCACAGCGCGATGACGACACCCGCGAACACGGCGTGCCACGCGCCCGACGGTTCGCGCGGCGCATCGGGATCACGCGCCGGGTCGCGGTACGACACCAGCAGCATCACGATGGCGAGCAGACCGACCGGGACGTTCACGAGGAACACCCAGCGCCACGAGGCGTGCATCACGATCCATCCGCCGATGAGCGGCCCCATCACGTTCGCGGCGCCCCATGCGGTCGTGAACACCGACTGCATGCGCGCGCGTTCTTTCAGCGTGTAGATGTCGGCGGTGATGGTCATCGCGATCGGCTGGATCGCACCGGCACCGAGACCCTGGAGCGCGCGGAACGCGATGAGCACGCCGGCCGAAGGCGCGAGACCGCACAGCAGCGAACCGAGCAGGAACACGCTCATGCCGCCGACGAACACCGGGCGCCTCCCGTACGCATCGGCAAGCTTGCCGCACACGAGCACGCCGAGCGTCGAGGTCACGAGGAACGCGGTGAACGTCCATGAGTAGAGCGAGAGCCCGCCGAGCGATCGCGTGATCGAAGGCATCGCGCCTGCGACGACGGTCCCTTCGAACGCGGCGACGACGAGGCCGAGGAGAACCGCGACCGTGGCGAGACGGCGTCGTGCGATCGGATGGCTCGGTATCTCGGAATCGGTCGCTGCCGCCGTCGGCGCGAGACGCATGCGCGGACCATAGGGGCCGACACGATCTGCGGGAAGTCTTTCGTGCGGCACGATGACCGCGCGCGCTCGCGCACGCAGTGGTGGTATCTACGAGTGCGATGAGCGCGGGGGACGACGAGTTCGAGCGCGTGCTCGGTGTGTCGCGCAGCGCGGACGCCGCGACGATCAAGCGCGCCTACCGCGTGCGCGCGATGCAACTGCATCCCGATCGCAACCCCGACGATGCCGCGGCTCGTGCGCGCTTCGAAGAGCTGAATCGCGTCTACGCCGAATGGACCGGCGTGCCGTCGTCGGCGGAGCCCCGCGCGACGTCGACCGATGCCGCAGTGCCCACAGAGTTCTCCTTCGAGCAGCTCGAAAATCTGTTCGGCGAATTCTTCGGCGGGGCCGGCGCGAAGCCGCGCTCGTCGAAGCGTGGTGCGGATCTGCAGGTGCCGCTGGTGCTGAGCCTCGGCGAAGCGCGGGTCGGAACGAAGCGTGACGTCGCGATCACGCGGCGGGTGCGGTGCCTCGAATGCGGCGGCAGTGGCGCGCGTGATCCGGAGAGCGTGCGTGTGTGCAGCGATTGCGGGGGACAGGGCACGCAGTCGAGACAGAACGGGGCGTTTCGCGTCGCATTGCCGTGTGCGGCGTGCGCTGGCACCGGGAAGCGCATCGGCAAACGGTGTGCTTACTGCGATCGCGGTCTCATGGCGCGACCCGCATCGGTGACGGTGACGGTGCCTCCCGGGATGAGCAGCGGCATGAAACTGCGACT
>CBIHQZ010001430.1:0-2073 GCA_966212315.1 uncultured Myxococcales bacterium | reverse complement strand
AGATCGGGCAAGCACCCGGTCGATCGCGAACGATCTGCGGGTGCATCGGGCACGTCCATTCCTCGTTCGCGCTCTGCACGCGCGCGGTGGTCGTCGTGCTCGGCGCAGGTGCACCGGCTGCGCCGTGGCGTGCAGAATGTTCGTTCGCCGCCAGCCACTTCGATCGGCAGTGGGCGCTGCAGAACAGTTCGACCTTGCCGTCGTGCTCCGCCCGGTGCGGCGTCGAGGCATCGACGGCCATCCCGCAGATCGGATCTCGCAACGCGGCTCCGGTCCCTCCGACCCTGTCGTCGTGAGCAGCGTGCGACTCGCCTCCATGCTCGTGGTGCCCCGGCTGCGCGTCGCCGTGCCGGCTCGTTCCGTGGGGGTGTTCGTGACCGCTCATCTCGTATCGCCTCCGGCTCGGATCTCGACTGCAAAACCCGCGCGCATCAGTGTTCACGGCGAAGACGCACTGGGCGCCGCACCATTACACCTCGATGCCGTCGGCGCGCAGCTCCTCCGCCGTCGCCTCACGCGCAACAGTGCCGCTCGGGTGGCTGTACCAGCCGCTCTCGGCGCCCGGTTCGAGTCGATCGCGAACCTTCACGACGGTGAACATGCCGCCCATGTCGATGTGACCGAACGGCCCCACGCCGCCCATCATCGGGATGCTGTTCTCGGGCACCGGCATTCCCATCTCGCCCATGTCGCCCATGCCGCGCGAACCCATCGTCATGTAGTCGGGCAGCACGCGCTGCACGTTGCGATCGACCGCGCGTGCACGGACGCCGATGGTGTTCGGCGCCTCGTGCCCCATCTGGTTCATCACGTGATGGGTCATGTGACAGTGCATCGCCCAGTCGCCCGACACGTCCGCGACGAACTCCATGTTGCGCGTCGTTCCGACCGGTACGAGCACGGTCGTTTCGGGATGTTGCGCCGAGACCGGCACCGGTCCGCCGTCGGTCGCCGTCATCTTCCACGCGAAGCCGTGAATGTGGATGGGGTGGTGATCCATCGCGCCGAGGTTTCCGAACCGGATACGAACGCGCTCGCCACGTTGAACCATCAACGGCGCGGTCCCCGGGAACGCCTTGCTGTTCATCGTGAGCACGTTGAAGTCGTTCATGGCGAGCACGTTCGGCCGATGCGTTCCCGGGATCACCTTCCACTCGGAGAGCATGATCGCGAAGTCTCGATCGACCGTGCGACCGCCGCGTGGATGGACGACGAACATCCCCATCATCCCGAGCGCCATCTGGATCATCTCGTCGAAGTGCGGGTGGTACATGAACGTCCCCGCACGCGTGAGCGTGAACTCGTAGCGCGCGGTGCGGCCCGGCTGGATGGGCGGCTGCGTGAGCCCCGCGACACCGTCCATGCCGTTCGGAACCGCCATGCCGTGCCAGTGCACCGTCGTCGGCTCGGGCAATCGGTTCGTCACGTAGATGCGAACCCGATCGCCCTCGGTCGCTTCGATCGTCGGACCGGGTGTACTCCCGTTGTATCCCCACGCGTCGATCTCGAGCCCCGATGCGATCGTGTGTCGGAACGCGTTGGCGACGAGATGGAACACCTTCACGCCGCCCACCACGCGATGCGCGAGCGAACTTCCGTTCGGTGTAACGAGCCGGCCCGGGGAAGCCGCCGGTGATCCTGGCGGGTTCGTCGCGGGCGGCGGCGGCGCGTCGTGCATGTGCGGCATCCCTGGCATGCCCTGCATGTCGTGCCCACCGGCCATCGACTGCGCGTGCGCCTCGCGACGGCGCGCGAGCAGCGCGCTCGCCGCGACGGTCGAGAGACCGCCGATCAGAACGTTTCGCCGATTGATCATGGTGTGCCTCCTGCGATGTCTGCCGAGTCCATCGATCCCGAGTCGCTCGCGCCTTCTGGTGAGCCGCCCGCCAGCAGTCGCGAGAGCGTCGCCCGCGCGATCCAGTAGTCGCGCAGCGAGTCGATGTATTCGCGACCCGCGGTGATCTGATCGCGTCGCGCTTGAAGCAGCTGGAAGACGCCGATCTGCATCGCGTTGTACTGGAGCAGGCTCTGCTCGACGATGCGTTGCCGCAGCGGGAGTTGCACGGTTCGAAA
>CBIHQZ010001429.1:0-2075 GCA_966212315.1 uncultured Myxococcales bacterium | reverse complement strand
CGCCGCCGCGGACAGGGGGTCGCCGTGGGGGCGGGCTGGTGCCACCCTGAGACATGGCAGCTCCGACACCCAGCCCGTTCGAGGGCTCGAACTTCATCGTCGACCTCGGCGCGGGGGATGACACCTCGATCACGCGCGTCGACTTCCAGCAGAACGGCGGGGGTGGCGTGCACGTCGAGTTCTCACTGCGCGACGGCGCCGGCAGTTGGCCCGACATCACGCCGCCCGGATGGGACGGTCCGCTGCAGTACACGGTCGGCCTCGTGGAATTCATCGACGGCCACTGGTACGGGTCCGCGGCGATCCAGTTCTGGCGGGGGCTCGATGCGAGCGGCGGCAACGTGGCGGTCGATGTCTCGACGATGATGCAGTGCACCGCGTTCGGGCACGACTCGACCTGTCAGATCGCGCGCAACTGGTACTACGACGGCCGCTGGGGCGCGCTCGCGAACTACCAGCCCGCGACCGGCGAGATCATCGGAGTGTTCGTCGTCGCGGGGAACGTTCGCGGCGTGCCCGACGGGAGCCAATCGCCGGTGCGCGAACGTTCGAACGTGGTTCTCGTGCGGATGCCCGACGCATCGGGTGCTTCGTATTCGTTCTGACGCGACGGACGCGCGCATCGCAGCGCGCTAGCTCTCACTGCTGCGGATCGAAGATCTCCACGTCGCCCATCGGCTCGCGTTCGACCAGCTGGTACGCGCGGAAGCGGTAGATCGTGAGTTCGGGGCGGCGGTATCCCGGCGGCGGCACGTCGTGCTCGCGCGCCAGGCTCGCGATCGACCGCACCGGATCGCCGAGCGGCGCCCACGGCGTCGGCGGGAGCACGTACTCCCATCGACCGAGATGCTCGTAGCCGATCGCGTAGATGTGCGGGTTCACCGCGCGGCGGATGAATTCGTCGCTGCGTGATCCGAGCGTGCCGCGGTCGCGGAAGATCGCGATGGTGATCGCGTGCGTCGAGATCGCCTCGCGCAGCGGGCCGAAGCGCTGCTGCTGTCGCGTGTTCCAACGATCGAGCACCGCGTACGTCGCGTCGACCAGCGCGCGCGCGATGGATCCACCACGCACCGCGCGCCACAAGATCGGTTCGTGCCCCTCGCGCAGGATCACCGCGACCTCGGTCGGCCGCGCGCGACGCACAGCTTCGGGGAAGAGTCGTTCGGGAGGCGGCACCGCGCCTTGCAGAATCAATCGCACCACGGAGACGAGTCGCACCGCGTCGTTCGCGTCGAGCGTGAGTGCATCGGCGCGCTCGTAGACCGCCGCCGATTCGTCGACGAACGTCGCAGTCGCACCCGGCACCGGAAGCATGTCGCTCATGCGGCGCAGCACGGTGTTCGGCGCGCCCTGCGCGTGGTCGGTGCGCACCACCAGACCGTCGATGTGCTGCGCGTCGAGTGCCGCGCCCATCGCCGCTGCATCGCGGCCTTCGAGCGCGTTCGCGAGCGCGGGGAAGCGGTGATAGTCGACCAGCTGCGTTTCATCGCGACGCAATCCGAGCGGCACGCCACCCGCAACCGCGACCACGCCGCGATCACGCAATTGCGCGGCGAGTTCGTGGCGATCGGGGCCGAACGGCAGCGTGACGAGTCCTCGCCACCACGCGGCGGCCAGAAGGAGCAGCGCGATGGCGATGATGCCGGCGAAAAGAGCGAGGAGACGGCGCACGGGGCGCGAACCTAGCAGATTGCTCACCGGCGGGCGGACGTGACCACCTCACCCCCGCTCCGCGCGCCCCTCTCCCTCGATGCCCGCGCCGACGCGCGAACGGAGGCATCGTCGAGAGAGGGGCTGGAATGAGGGCGACGTGATTGGTGCGCTTGGCGAGCAACCGTGATGGCGTATTCGTCACGGCTCACGAATGCGTCCTGCGTGGCGCATTGCGCACTCAACGCTTCTGACGCCCGTACTCCCTCGTCCCCGGCGCTCGCCTCACGCCGCCCTCACTCCAGCCCCTCTCTCGACAACGCCCACGTTCGTGCGTCACCGGTGGCGTCGGAGGGAGAGGGGCGCGCGGAGCGGGGGTGAGGTTCGGACGTGCGCTCAGCGCGGTCGGCGCGTGGCGGGCGTAC
>CBIHQZ010001428.1:0-2081 GCA_966212315.1 uncultured Myxococcales bacterium | reverse complement strand
GCACCCGCGGGGCAGACGTTGCCGCACGCGCCGCAGTTGTTCGCGTCCGTACGCGTGTCGGTGCAGGCGCCGTTGCATGTCGCGACGCAACCGCACACGCCCGCGGTGCACAGCTGACCGCTCGCGCACGCGCGACCGCACGCGCCGCAGTTCGCGATGTCACTCTGCACGCTCACACAGCGTCCGTTACAGAAGGCCTGACCCGACGGACACGAGCACGATCCCGCGTTGCATGCCGTGCCCCCCGCGCAGAGATTTCCGCACGTGCCGCAATTCGCCGCGTCGTTCCGAAGGTCGACGCAGCGTCCGTTGCATGTGCCGAAGGGCGCGTTGCAGCCACACGCACCCGCGGTGCAGCGGACACCCGCGGCGCACACGTTGCCGCACGTCCCGCAGTTCGTCGGATCGTTGCTCAGGTCGATGCATCGTCCGTTGCACAAGCCATTGCCCGCGGGACACGCGCACGCGCCGTTGGTGCACGCGGTCCCGCCTGCGCAGAGGTTTCCGCACGTTCCGCAGTTGCCGTTGTCGGTCCGGAGATCGGCGCAGGTCTGCGTGACGCCCGAGGTGCACACCACGCGCGGCGGACCGCACACGATGCCGCACACCCCCGCGTTGCATCCCTGCTCCGCCGCACACGCACGCCCGCACGCACCACAATTCGCGGGGTCGTTCATCGTGTCCGCGCACACGCCGTTGCAGAGCGGAGCGCCGCCGAGACAGCCGCATCGGCCCGCGGTGCACACGGTGCCGCCGGCACAGAGGTTCCCGCACTGGCCGCAGTTCGTCGGATCGGTCGTGAGGTCGACGCAGGCGCCGTTGCACAACACGCGCGGTCCACAGCTCGTCGCGCATACGCCCGCGGCGCAGACGCTCCCGACACCGCAGGTCATCCCGCACGCGCCGCAGTTCGCGGGGTCGGAAGACACGTCGACGCACATGCCGTTGCACAGAGCGCGACCGCTGCCACACGTCGCCGAGTCGGACTCGCTCGCGTCGAACGTGACGTCGATGAACTCCGGTGCGTCGTCGGGCGGCACGGTGTCGATCGGAAGGAGAACGTCGGCTGGCGAGGTGTCGATCGTGGCGACGTCGCGCGCGCTGTCTGGCGAACCGTCGCCCATGCCGGTCGTCTGTCCGCCGCATGCGGCGATCGCGAACATGCAGACGAAGAAGACGAAGTTGCACCGATGCGATGTGCGTGAAGCCATGCAATCCGAGTACAAGTCGCGCGCCGCGAGCGCAAGGAGGCGGCCGCCGGCTCGTGCCCCCGACTGCAACGGTCAGCCGAAAGCGCCGCGCATTCGCGACTGCGAGAACCGCGGGCTGTGGGCGCGATGACCGAGGAGGTCACCCACGCACATCACGCACATCACGCCGCTTCGCGCGGCTTCACGTTCTCGTGCACCCACTGCACGATTTCGCCGAGCGGTGTGCCGGGGGTGAAGACCTTGCGAACGCCGCTCTTGACGAGTCGCTCGAAGTCTTCGTCCGGGATGATCCCGCCGCCGAACACGCTCACGTCGTCGGCGCCCTTCGCCTTCAGCGCGGCGATGACCGCCGGGAACAGCGTGTTGTGGGCACCCGACATGATCGACAGACCGACGGCGTCGACGTCTTCCTGAACCGCGGCGGCAGCGATCATTTCCGGCGTCTGGTGAAGACCCGTGTAGACCACTTCGAAGCCAGCATCGCGCAGCGCACGCGCGACGACCTTCGCGCCGCGATCGTGACCATCGAGACCGGGCTTGGCGACGAGAATACGAACCCTTCGCTCGGACATCGCGACGGATGTACCCACCTCGCCCCGCGCGGTCAAGGAATCACCCCGGAAGCGCGAGAAATCAGGGGGCGACGCAAACGTTACGGCACGGCTCGCGAGGCTCTCGTTCGCGCGCGCAGCGTTGGGTATGGTGCTGCGCAACGAAGATGAGTGAACGAAAGCTGCAGTTCATCGAGGGGACATCATCGAAGTTCTGGCACGCGAAGGTCGACGGCGTGAACGTCGTCGTGACCTTCGGTCGCATCGGAACGAACGGGCAAACGCAAGAGAAGGCGTTTTCCAGCGCGGACGAGGCGAA
>CBIHQZ010001427.1:0-2082 GCA_966212315.1 uncultured Myxococcales bacterium | reverse complement strand
CGTAGCGCTCTGCGTGGCGAATGATGGCGCTCGCAACGTTCTTTCCCGTGGCTTTCTCGATGCCCTCGAGGCCGGGAGAGCTGTTGATCTCGAGAATCTTCGGGCCGCGCCGGGTCTCCAGCATGTCGACGCCGCACACCTCGAGCGCCATGACCTTCGCCGCATCGACCGCCGCGTGGGCGTAGCGCTCGTCGAGCACTTCGATTCCCTCGGGCTCGCCGCCGCGATGCAGGTTCGACCGGAACTCGCCGCGTTTCGCACGTCGGCGCATCGCCGCGACGACCTTCTTGCCCACGACGATCGCGCGAATGTCGCGGCCCCTCGACTCGGCGATGAACTCTTGAAGGATGATGTCCTGTCCGAGCGTCCAGAACGCCTCGAGCGTGGACTCGACGCTCTGTCGGGTCTCACCGAGCATCACACCGATCCCCTGGGTCCCCTGATGCAACTTCACGATGGCGGGCGGGCCTTCGACGAGGCGCAATGCGGAGTCGAGATAGGCAGTGGACTTCGTGCAAACGGTGGTCGGGATGTCGAGGTCGCGTTTGGTGAGCAGTTGCATCGCGCGGAGCTTGTCGCGCGAGCGTGCGATCGCGACGGCATGGTTGAGCACCGGAATGCCCATCATGTCGAACTGCCGCACCACCGCGAGCCCGTACGACGTGATCGACGCGCCGATGCGCGGGATGACGATGTCGAAGCCGGAGACCTCCTGCCCGCGGAGATAGAGCGAAGGACGTCCGCGCGACACGATCAGCGAGAAGTCGAGCGGGTCGACGATGCTCACGACATGGCCTCGCTCCTGCGCTGCGCCGATCAGGCGTCGCGTGGAGTAGAGGGTTGCTTTGCGCGAAAGGATCAGCACGTGCATCGGGTCGAAATCCTTCCAGAAAGCACGGTGATACGAGCGGCAGGGGCCATGCGGGAGGGGATGGTAGAAAGTCCGCCGGGGGAGTCAAGCATTCGGTTCCGCAGCTGATTCAGCGCGCCATTCGGCGGCCAGATGCGCGAGCCACTGGACACGAACGAAGACTCGCGATGCGGCGGCGAGCTGCTGAAACACGATGGCGGTGACGACTGCGAAGTCGAGAGCGCGATCGGCGCGCCACGATGCGAGCGCACCGACGACTGTGAGTGCGAGGGTCGCGGTGAGGAATGCGAGACGCGGGAGGAGCCGTCGCATGGGCGCGCGTCGGATGCGGGTCAGCGCGCTGGACATCGCGTCGAGCAGGTCGTTCGCGCCGGCGCAGCGGATCAAGGCGAGATCGTCGACGAGGTGAATGGTGAGCGCGACGAATGCGACAGGGATGACAGTCGCGACGACGACGAGGTCGGCGGCCCGCGCGTCGTGCCACGAGTGGACGAAGGCGTTGGCACCCGAGACGCTGAGTCCGCCTGCGAAGACGGCGAGCGCGAGCAGCACCAGCGTCGCGAGGTGAACCACGACGACGCGTGGCAACGGACGGATCGAGATGCGATCGGTGACGAGCGCACTCGCGACGAGTGTTTCCGTGATGCGCGAAATGAGCGCGTATCCCAGCAGCCCTAGAACGATGGGGGTGAGCGCGTGGATGACGGTGATCGTGCCGAGGCGTTCGCCGAGATCGAGTGCGCCGCGTCCGCCTTCGGCGAAGAGCGCCCGCAGGCCATCGGGGTGCGTGGAGAGTCGCGCGCGAAAGGGCGTGACCGCGAAGCGCGTGAGGACAAAGCCAAGGGCGAGTTCGAAGGCGATCACGAGCGTGATCAGCGCTGCGTGGCGACGAACGAGCGATCGCGCGGTCATGGTCCGAGTACCCGGAGCAATGCGTCGACGAAGAACGACAAGCGCGCGGTGACGTCGATGTCGCGCGGTGCCGAGGTCGAGTCCGCGCGTCGCGCGTCGTCGAGGCGATCGGCGTCGATGGGAAGGGCTTCGGCGGCGTCGATGCGCGCATCTCGTGCGGCCGTGCGTGATGTGAAAGCGATCGACGGCGTCACGCCGTCCCAGCGGGCGGACTGAGTCGACCCGTCGTCGAAACGCACTGTCACCGTGCGCGGCGCGGTGAATTCGCCGCGGTGCGAGAGCGCAATCGTCGTCGTATG
>CBIHQZ010001426.1:0-2082 GCA_966212315.1 uncultured Myxococcales bacterium | reverse complement strand
AACCGCGTGCCGATCGTGTCGACACGCTGGGCTTCGCGACGACACTCGCCGGGCGCGAGTAGGAATTCGCACTGGCTTTCTCTTCATTTCGCTTGCCACGAGAGCGCATGCCGACGACGCAATCACACACGGAAACTCCCGCGCAGTTTCGCCCCCGCATGAACCACCGCACGACGTCCGCCGCACTCGCGCTCGCCATCACCGCCGCTTCGCACGCATCGGGCGCGCAAGCACGCGGGCCACGGATCTGCTCGCCCTCGGATCCGATCGACCTGGTGTCGACGTCACGCGCGTCGGCGGTCGACATCGCGCTGAGTGGCCCTCCGTCTTCGACGACGATGTGGCTGCTCGACAGCAAGGAAGACAGCGCCGGGCACGAGCCCGCGCACCTCATGGCGGTCTCCGACGTCGGCGGCACCGACCTCACGATTCGCGGCGACCGCGCGCTCGGCGCGGGATCCGTGATGCAGGGCGGGCTCGCGATCGTCGGGAGCAACGTGGTCGCGGTGTACCTTCGCCCCGATCGGCGCATCGGCGTTGCGGCGCGGCCCATCGGCGGCGGCTCGGCGATCGTCGCGCAAGTGCTCGAGGGAGGGGACGCACCATTCGGTCTCTCGGTTGCCGCGGTCGGTTCGCGCGCGCTCGTGGCGTGGGACGATCCGAACGACGGCGTGCGCTACGCATGGCTCGACGCCGACGGCACCAGCGCCGGTCCGGTGCAGCTCGTCGCAGGACACTTCGGCGCTGCGCTCGTGACGGGTGCATTCGGCGGCACGCTGCTCTTCGCGGATGCCCTCGATGCGTCCGCACATGTCGCGATCGCAACTGCGCGCCCCGGTGCCCGTGCCGAGCGTGCGACGGCGACGAGTGCCAACGCCGCGGTGACCTCGATCGCGGCCGCCGACGTGCCGGGCGGCATCGCGATGACGTACACGGCAACCGACGGCGTTCACCTCGCGACGATCACCAACGCTGCCGGCGGCGGGCGCGATCGCGTGGTCGGCGGATCGAACGTTGCGACCGAGACAGTCGTCGCGTCCACGCCGTGGGGCGTGTTCACGGCCTGGACGCTCGAGAACAACGTTCGGTTCCTGCCCCTCACACACGCCGGCGCCGAAACGACGGGCCAGTTCATCGTTCGCGGCTCGATCGGCAGCGAGCGGATGCGGCTCCCCGCGATGGCGGCGTTCGAGAACACCGCGGTGCTCGTATGGAACGCGAGCAACATCGCAGCGCGTCCCGATGGCGCCACCACGGCGGTACGCATGGTGCGCGTCGAGTGTCGCTAGCGGTCTAGAACGCGGGATTGTCAAAGGTGACGTCGTAGCCTTCGCTCGTGTTCCGTCGATGCAGCGCGGTGACGTTGCAGTTCGTCTCGCCGGCTGCATCGCGATGAGTCGTGACGTCCGCGACACGCCACATCGCGCCGACCGCAGGCGGCGGCCGTCCGATGAAGTTCGGCACCTCGTCGGGATGGAGCCCGAACGTCGCGACGCGATGACCGCTGCAGTACACGTTCACGAGCGGATGCGCGCGATCGCCGCTGAAGTTCTGCACCATGATGCGGAACGATTCGCCTTCGCGCGGTGAGTCCACGTTGATGTTCTCGGGCGTGCCGCTCGCCTTGGCGAGATTGTTGTCGATGTCGAGGCGCGGGTTGGAACAGTTGCCCACGGCCTGCCACTCGGGGCCGTGCGGGCCGTTCACGCAGGCACTCAACGGCGACGCCGCGTAGCCCCAGTCGGCGCGCGGTTCCGTGCTGCGCAGCGTTGCCTCGCAATTGCTCCAGTTGCACGAGTCCGGCTGCGGATGGAACACGTCGTCGGGATCCGAGTACCAGGGTAAGCGGCTCCCCGGTCGATGCAGATACAGATCGAGATCGACGGTGGTGTTCTCCGGGTAGCACATCTCGACGCGAAGCCCGGGGCCGGCCACGTGAACGATCCAGGTGCACGAGAGAAACATGCCCGGTTCGACTTCGACGATGAGCTTCACCGTGTAGTCGCCCGAGAGCACCGGGACGAAGGTCGCATCGCGCGTCGTCTCGCCCGCCGCCGAGCGCAGCTCCGACACCGCGCCATC
>CBIHQZ010001425.1:0-2082 GCA_966212315.1 uncultured Myxococcales bacterium | reverse complement strand
CATCGCTGCGGCGACTATTCGAACACGCGCGGTCGCTACGGATTTCTCAGCGACGATCACTTCATCAGCGGCGGCCACATGGGGCTCGGTGTCGGCGACGCGAGCGATTTCGAGATCGAGTTCGTCGAAGTCACGCGCGCGGGCTTTGCGGGTGTCCGCATCTTGAATCGACCCGCGACGGACGGATCGATTCGCGAGATGGCGAACGTGCGCTTCCACGACAACTACGTGCACGACACCAAGAGCGAAGGGCTCTACTTCGGCTGGACCGGCACGCCACCCTCGGCGCTGCTGCGGCATCTGCAGGTGTGGAACAACCGCATCATCCGCACCGGCACCGAGACCGCGCAGTTGCAGAACCTCGGTGAAGGCAGCGAGGTTCATCACAACGTTTTCGCGTTCGGTGCCATCGACTGGCGCGCGGCGTTCGCGGCGTTTCAAGACAACGCATCGCAGACGCAGGTGCGGCAGGGGACGATCTCGTTCCACCACAACGTCATCATGGGCGGCGCAGCGTCGCTAGTGAACTACTTCGCCGGCCCCGAGACGGGCGACACCGGGCTCGACGTCACCTACGCCGACAACTACTTCGCCGACACGCTCTCGCTCGGCATCTACCTCGGTGGCACGGCGCCGGCGGGATCGCGCTTCGCGTTCGCTCGCAACGTCTTCCGCGGGCTCGACTTCGGATACAACTCGCTCGATCCAGCCGCGACCGACCCGGCGGTAGTGCTGCGTGTGGGCGGCATGATCGCGGGCGATGTGCCGTTCGATGCGAACACGTGGGAAGGCTCGCGTCGCATCGCGGGCGGAATCACCGGCGGAACGGGAACGTCGGGGCGCGTGATGGCGACGAACAACACCAACGCCGCCGTGCCTGCGATCGAGTTCGTGAACAACGGACTCCCGCCCGGCACTCCGACACGGCGTCTCGAGATGTGGGCCTCGCACGCGACGCTCGCGGGCGGCATGCCGGCGGTGACGTACGACGTGGGCTCGTTCGTCATGGACGATGGCGAACTCTACGAGTGCATCGCGATGAACAGCGATCAGCAGCCGGCCACGCATCCGCAGTCGTGGCGCCATCTCCCGCAACCGGTGGACGACTTCCGCACCGTGAGCGGCTCGCCCTACGCGGCGCTCGGTCTGATGCACTGATCGCGCGGCAGCGCCGTTCGTGCTGAGTGAGCTGTGGTGGCACGTCGCGACCTGCCGGGACGACGCCCGCCTACGAATCGGGAATTCACTGCGATTGCGCGTCCCGCCGGCACGCCGGAGCACTCAATCGACTGTGCGTCGCCCGCGTCGGGTGCATCGCGGCCTCATCTCGCTACCGAGCCCCCACCCCGCCGGCTCAGCGCGGACTCGCGTGATGAACGCCCTTCTTCGCAGGAGGAGAACAGCGGTGTCGAAGGGACGCATCGAGTCGATCGAAACTCGCAGGCGATGCACTACCCACGAAAGCTCGGGAGCGTCATTCGCTCTCCGTCACGCTCGAAACCCTGCGCTGCCAGCGCGGCCCCCAGCACCGACTCGGGCGCCGGCCGATCATCCACGCGTTCGACCATCAGCGCGCGAAACGGGCGCAGCACCGCGGGTAAGCGTGCGAGACCTCGCAGTGCATCGACCACCGCGTCGGCATCGTGCGCGTCGAGATCGCGCAGCGTGCGAATCACCGCGCCGTCACGCTCGCACACCGCGAGCGGCTCGCCATCACGCACCACCACGCGCGTCGTGCTCGATCGACCGATGCCGCCCACTTCGGCGACCAACGCGGGATCGCGGGCCGAGAGGAGCACCGGCGCGTGCATCACGTCGGAGCGCGTCGCTCGCAACGACTCGATGGTCTCGGTACGCGCGAACTGCACCGGGCCGAGGCCGTCGACCACGATGCCGCGCCGCACTTCGCCACGCGCTTCGCGACGATCGAGTTCTTCTCGCATCGCGCCCCACGAAGGCGCGAGTTCCTCGAGATCGACCAGCGGCCGCGCGACGACGCCGTAGCGCGCGAGCAGGCGTTCGATGAGCGCATCGGTCGATGCTTCGACAGGTACCGACGCGCGCAGTGCATAGCGACCGACC
>CBIHQZ010001424.1:0-2083 GCA_966212315.1 uncultured Myxococcales bacterium | reverse complement strand
ATCGACGAAGAGCGCGTATCCGTGTGCTTGCGCGATCGAATCCCACGACTCGTCGAACACGTAGTGCTGCGTGATGGCAACGAGCATTCGGCGGAACGCCGCTGCGAACGTGGGCCCGCCGGCATGCCCGGTCTGCTCGAGCCACGCATCGAGCGTCTCGTGAACCGGGACGTACGCTGCGCCGTACTGCGTCGCGACTTCGCGGATGACGGCGTTGTAGACCTGCAGCCGCGCGTGGACGTCCGAGTCGATTCGTTCTCCGAGTGTGGGCAGCGAGCAGAAGCCGATGCGCGCGCGTGTGCGGGTCGAGAGCGCTTCCGCGATCTCGACGAGGTTCTTGCGAAACCACGTGAGCGAGGGCTTCTCCGGCAGACGCTTGAAGAGCCGGTATCCGATCGTGCGCGACGCATCCATCGATGCCATCACGTCGTTCGACCCGACGAGCACGAGCACGACGTCCGGATCGCAAGCGACGACGTCATCGATGCGTTGCCGCGCGTTCCATGCGAGGTCGCCGTTCACGCCGGCGTTCACGAGCTGGTAGCCATCGGCGTCCATGCGGCGCGTGAGTTCGTCGACGAAGCTCGCGCCGATGCGGCCGTGTACGAGGCTCGCGCCGAGACACGCGACCACGGTACTCCCGGGCGCGCGCAGCGATTCGCTCACGAAACGCCGTGCGCTCACAGCGGGCTCACGCTGGCTCTGCCGGATCGCGTGGACCGTGGCCGCGATCGGAATCGCGCCGAGGGCCGCGCCGGTGAGCCAGCGACTCGCTTTCATCGCGCCACCGCCCCGAGTGCCTCGCGCGCGAGGTGTACGCCCGCGGAGTACGCGTCGATTCCGCGATCGCGCGCGGCGTCGATCACACGATGGACGTTCGCTTGTACGCGCGAACGCACTACGTCGAATGCTTCGTCGGCACTGCCCGACTGCATGCCGACCATGGCGGCCAGCACGCCGCCTGCGTTGGTGACGAAGTCGGGGAGCGCGATGATCGATCGCGCGGCCAGCGACGCAATCGTCCCCGCGCCGTACGGAATATTCGCCGCGGGGGCGATGAGCTTCGCGCGAATCGCGTGCACGTTTCCGGCGTGAATCGCGTCCGGGCGAGCGCCCGGAACATGGACGTCGGCGGCGACCATGAACAGCTCAGTCGGTTCGATACGTCTGCCGCTCGGGTACTTCTCGATCGAGGCATCGCCGTGCGCGTCACGCAGCGCGAGCAGTCGTTCCACGTCGAGACCGCCCGGATCGTGGATCGCGCCGAGCACCGTCGAGACGGCCACCACGCGCGCGCCCTCGCGGGTGAAGAACTTCGCGGCACCGGCGCCCACCTTGCCGAAGCCTTCGATGGCAACCGTCGCGCCGCGCAGACCCCATCCGAGTTTCTCCGCAGCAGCCCGCGCCGACTCGACAACGCCGGCGCCGGTTAGCTGTGACTCGAGCGTCATCCCTTCGTAGAGCTGCTCCGCGAAGTGCGTCGACGAACTCGTCTCGCCGTACAGCGCCGCGAAGTCCGCCGCGGACGTCCCCATGTCGGCCGCGGGATAGAACGCGCCGCGCTCGGCGAGCGGACGAATGCTCTCGGCGAATGCCTGCACGATCTCGTCGCGCCGCGGATCGCGCGGATCGAGCCAGATGCCCGCTTTCGCGCCGCCGCATGGCATCTCGAGCATCGCGTACTTGAACGACATCGCGCGGGCGAGCCGGGCGACTTCGGCGATCGAGATGTCGCGCGCCATGCGCACGCCACCGCCCGCGACCATGAACCGCGTGTGGTCGATCACCACCACGCCGCGCATGCCCGTGCGCGCGTCGTAGACCAGCTCGATTCGTTCCGGTCCGATGTCGTCGAATTCGAGCGATCCGAGGTCGAATGAAAGCCGACTCGGTCGGCCCGTGCGTACGTCGTCCGCCATGATCCATCCCTTCGAAGTGAGTCGTTACGGGATCTCGCCGCCGTCCCAGGCGATGTCGAAGAACTGAGCTGCGACGAGGTCCGAGGAACTGCGCGCGCGTTGCTTGCGGCGGAACGCGAACACGTGGCTGTACGAGAGCACCTGGAACAATCCGGGCCGCAAGT
>CBIHQZ010001423.1:0-2085 GCA_966212315.1 uncultured Myxococcales bacterium | reverse complement strand
CGCCGTTCTTCTTCGTCGTGCGTCGCCTGGAACCACGGCACCACGCCGGCCGGAGCCACCGTGTAGACGTAGCGCGAGCCCGGGAAGCGATGCGACGAGAGATACGTCTCCGCGCGGAAGCCCCACACGAAGATCGTCTGATCGCGCGTCGTGCGTTCTGCCACGTAGCGCACGATCGGATCCGCCCCCGGATCCTGGTACCAGCGATCACTCTCGCGGCGCGTTCGCACGTTGCGCGCGAGCGCGGAGTTCGCCACGACGAGAATCACGATCGCCCCCGTCACCAGGGAACCCGCGAACGCGAGTCCGGGCTTGTCGTCGGCGTCGAGGCGATCGAACGACTGCGCCGCGACGAAGCCGACGGTGATCGCCGCGAAGGGGAACAGCTCGACGAAATAGTGCGGAAAGAACCGGAACGTGAAGAGCGCACCCGCGAACCCGGCGAGGGTCTGCACCACGGTGAACCACATGCTCGCGCTCTGCCGAACGCGTTCCATCCCGCGCCACGGGACCTTCGGCTTGCGCAGCGCGATGAAGATCCCGGTCACGATCGCGAGCAACACGCCGATCGCGAGCCAGGTGGCGATGTCGCGGAACAAGCCGACGATCGTGTACGGGATCGCCGCCGCGCGACGTCGCACGAAGCGCCCCACGATCACGCCGATCGCGAGCAAGAGACCGACGATGCCGAGTCCGCGTCCACCGGGGGTGAGGAACAATCCGAGCCCGGGAATCGGAACGTTCAGCACCGACAGCACTTCGGGCGGCAAGCGCAGGGATTCGTCGCGTTCGGTCCGCGCGTCGATCGTCGCGCTCAGCGCCTCACGCAGCGCACGACCGACCGCCGCGAACCAGAAGAGACCGAGCACCGCGACGCCGAGGTAGTAGCGATCGATCTGTTCACGAACCTTGTCACGCATGTACTCGGGCGTGAGCGGGTCCATGAAGATGTCGCGGCCGTAGCGCTGGTAGTAATAGACGAACGTTCCGAGGTGCCCGGTGACCGCGTAGAGCCCGACGACGAACACGTACGGCAGCGCGAATCCACCGATCAGAACGCCGACCTGGCGAAACCGTTCGCGCCACGGCGGCGGCGCTTCGGGTCGCTGCGGGCCGAGCAACAGCCAGAGCCCGATCGGCACCGCGTGCAGCATGAACATCTGCTTCGAAAGGCCGGCACACGCGAGCAGCACGCCGGTCCATGCGATCGAACGAGTGGGCTTCGTGCTGTGTCCGAGCTGAACGCGCGCGATGAGCAGTGACGCCGCCAGCGCGAAGACCACCGCGAGCGGCTCGCCGTTCACACCGCAGCCGTCCCACGGATTGAGCTCGTAGGTGAGGAAGTAGGTGGATACGAGCACCGCCACCGCGCCGGCCATCGGCGAGAACATCATGGCGGAGATCGCGAAGACGAGGATCGCGATGCCGATCGCGAGGAGCAGTCCGAGAACGCGAATCGGCACCCAGGACCACAGGCCGCCCACGCGCATGAAGAGCGTGGTGAGCCAGTAGAGAATCGGTCCGCGTTGCGAGACGCCGTCGACGTACGGGAGCCAGTGTCCGCGCACCATTCGCAGCGCCATGCCCGCGAGGTATCCCTCGTCGTTGCTCACCGGTACCGCGAACGGCAGGAGGAAGAAAAAGTGGGTGCGAATCGTGACGGCGAGCGCGGCGATCAATGCCGCCAGCGGAATCCCCCAGCGGCCGAGGAACGCGCGGCGTTGCGCGGCGACCTCCGCGGGTGAATCGCCCGTCGGGCGCGTCGTCGGTTCTGCAGCGGGTGTCGATGGGGGGGCCGGCGCGTCGGATTCGGCGTCGGGCGGAGACGATGTGCTCATCCGGGAAGGGCGATGGTTTCCCCCCGATCCACGGGAAAATCAAGCATCCCGGAAGGATGCCGGCACGCGATCAGCGGTGCTTCGGGGGACGGCCACGGCGCGGGGCGCCGGCCGGAATGAGCTTCGCGTCGACGAGCGTGTCGTGCGGGAGCCCGAGAAAACGATAGGCCTCGGTGCGGAACCGATAGGCGCTGTGCACTTCGCGCAACACGTCTGCGGCCGAATCCGCGGGAAGATGACTGGTCGA
>CBIHQZ010001422.1:0-2086 GCA_966212315.1 uncultured Myxococcales bacterium | reverse complement strand
CGCCCTGCGCGAGATCCGCTCGCACCGTCTCTTCGACATGGGCGGTGTACGGCTGCGGAACGACCACTGCGTGGACCGCGAATCCAGCGGCACTTCCGTGCACCGTCGTTGCCAGGACGTGATGCGAACCGACGGCGCCGATGGTGACCAGGTCGGTCGCACCTCGTGCGCGCGCGTGTTCGAGCAGGTGCACCAGCTTGCGGATCTTGTTGCCGCCGTAGCGAGGGTCCGAGCGATCGTCGCGCTTCACGAACACATCGCGTCCGATGGCGCGCGACACGTGTTCGGCTTTGATCACCGGCGTCGGTGCGATCCGGGGTTCCGTCATGCCGCGCTACCTCCGCGCGGCGCGATCGTGCGATGAACCGATGCGTGCTGCCACCGGGAATCGAGGCCCTCGCGAGACTCGCGCAGAAGTATCGCTTCCTCGGCGAACTACGGCGCGCGCGCGAACGCGGTGAAGCGATTCCATCGCGTGAGATCTTTCGCGATCTCGCCGACGAGTTCCCGGGCGCGCTGCGCGAACTCGACACCCTTCCGCTCGACACCATCGATCGACGGGCGCACGAACTCGAAGCAACCGTGCGCGGCGATACACCGGTCGCGCAGTGGATGCAGGTCGTGCACGCGCACCATGTGCTCCTGCGCGCGGCACTGCTCGCGAAGCGTCACGTGCGCAAGCGAACGATGCTCACCGATGCCGATGCGCACCGCGTCGTCGAATTGATCGCTACGCGGCTCGCTGTCTCGGTCGACGTCCCATTCGTCGTGGCCGTCCACGATCCGCCCGAAGGGCGACTGGGCCGCGTCGTGGTGGAGCGAATCGCTACCGGGCACGCACTCACGATCGTCGAAGTGCGCGCGATGCTCTTTCCCCCCTCGCGCTGAGACTCAGGCGCGCGCGACGCTGAGCAGGAACAACGCGATGCCGAACAGCACCAGTGCCGCCGAGGCGCCGAGCGCACGCGGCTTCACGCGATCGTTGTCATCCCACCCGTTTCTCGCCGCCCACCAGGCTGCGCCGAGCCACGTCGCGAATCCGATGCCCATCAACACGATCCACGCCGGTTCGGGCGCGTGGTCTTCGTTCAGTCGTGACAAGTGCTCTTCACGCACGCGCGTGCGGTCACGATCACGGTCTTCGGGGGGCTGCGGCATCGCTGCGATCAACGCCGCGATGTGACGGTTCGCGCGCTCGAGTCGATCGTGCTGCGGAATGATCAGCCATCGCGTTGCCAACGCACTCGCGCGAATCGACCGCCACGCCGAGAACGCGACATCCGCGCGACCCTGCGTCTCGGCCTGCGTTGCCACCGCTTCGAGCCGTTCATACGCGCGTGAGCAATACGGACTCCCGGGCGCGTACCAGTGCGCGGCGCGTCGCCAGCGTCGAATCGCATCTGCCGCGTCGCCCCGCGCTTGCGCTGCGTCGCCCGCACGCAGTTCGGCGGCGCCTTCGACCAGCACACGCACCGCCACCGCCGCGACGAGCAGCGTCCCGATCAGCATCCATGGCGCCGCGGCACGGATCCGCGTGTTCATACGAGATCACGCTTTCGGAATACGAGCGCCGACACGAACAGCAACACAGCGGCGTACAGGATCCCGTAGCCCATCGTTTCGGCGATGTATCGCCAGGCTTCCAGACCGCGTTCGGGATTCATCAACGCATCGCGCGAAGGGACGAACAACTGAAGGTTCGGCACCACGGTCGCGACGCCCTTCAGCAGATCTTTCACTTCCGGCGGCAGTGTCCGTCCGCGCATATCCATCATCGTCCCGGCCGTTCGCCCCACGATGAACACGCCGAGCGTGAGCATCCCGGTGACGAACGGCGTCGAAAACGACGAGAACAACATCGCGATCGCCGCGGTGATCACGACTTCGCCGGCGACCAGACCGCACGACATGAGTACGTAGCGCGTATCGTCGGGCGCCACCGCGCGCGCCATCGTTGCCGTCACCGCGAGCAGCGCGATCGTGAGCACCAGCGTCACCGCGGCTCCGAGCGCATCGCGGATCCGCTGCACGACCGGGATCCGCAGCGTCACCCGAAGCAGCACCGCGATCACCGCCATTGCAGCGA
>CBIHQZ010001421.1:0-2088 GCA_966212315.1 uncultured Myxococcales bacterium | reverse complement strand
AGCCACTGGATCCGCGCGAGTCGCCGGCCGCACGCGCCGCGCGGGGAGAATCGGTGCGCACGGAGGTGATCATTCATCACGGCGCGCTCGACGAAGACCGCGTCGTACAGAGTTCCGCGGCGCCGATTCGTCATGGGGATCGGATCGTCGGAGCGGTGGTCACGCACATCGACATCACCGCTCGCCACCGCGCCGAGGAGGAATTGCGGAAGTTCGCAAAGGTGCTCGACGCGACGCGCGACGTGGTCTTCATCGTCGACCTTTCGCTGCGCGCGATCTTCCTCAATGAAGCGGGTAGGCGGTTGTTGGAGGTCGCCGACGTCGACCGTTCGCTCGATCGAACGCTGCTCGGCGCCGTGGCCGATCGCGAGCGCGATCGCGTGCGCGACATAGTGATTCCCACGGCGTTGCGTGACGGGTACTGGGAGGGCGAACTGCTCGCTCGTACGCAAGCGACCGCCGCCGAGATCCCAGTGCTCGTCTCGATGTTTCCGCTGCGCGATGCGAGCGGCCATGCGACCGCGCTCGCGGCCATCGCGCGCGACCTTCGCATGCAGAAGATCGCCGACGCCGAGCGTGCGCGATTGCTCGACAACGAGCGACGCTCACGCGCGCAGGCCGAGGAAGCGAGTCGTCTCAAAGACGAATTCCTCGCGACGGTGAGCCACGAGTTGCGCACGCCGCTCACCTCGATGCTCGGCTGGGTGCGCATGCTTCGCAGCGGAATGCTCTCGATCGAGAAGCGCGAAGCCGCACTCGAGACGGTCGAGCGGAACGCGCGCGCGCAGGCGCAGCTGATCGACGATCTGCTCGACGTGAGCCGCATCGTGTCGGGCAAGCTCGCGCTCGAAATCGAACCGACCGACGTCGCGAGCGTCGTGGGGGCCGCGGTGGAAACCGTGCGTCCATCGGCCGATGCGAAGAACATCCGACTGCTCGTGTCGATGGCTGCGTCCGAGTTGGTTCTCGGCGATTCGCATCGTCTCGTCCAAGTGATGCTGAATCTGTTGTCGAACGCAGTGAAGTTCACGCCGAGCGGCGGCGCGGTCACGGTGAACGTCGCGCGACGCGGCGCGTTCGTCGAGATCTCCGTGCAGGACAGCGGGCAGGGGATCGACGCAGCGTTTCTTCCGCACGTGTTCGAGCGATTCCGACAAGCGGACGGCGGCACGACGCGCCGACTCGGGGGCTTGGGTCTCGGACTGTCGATCGTGCGGCATATCGTCGAATCCCACGGTGGCGAAGTCGAAGCGCAGAGTGCGGGCGAGGGGCAGGGATCGACCTTCATCGTGCGACTTCCGCTTCACGGATCGCCCGCGGAGCGCGACGAGGCGGCACGCACGCGCGTCGATGCACAGACGGGAGGCTCGCTGGCGGGAATGCGGGTGCTCGTGGTCGACGACGAGGACGACACTCGAGCGTTCGTTCGCGCGCTACTCGAGCAACATCACGCGCAGGTCACGGACGTCGCGAACGCCGCCGACGCCCTCGCGGCGTTGAAGCGCGAGCACCCCGACGTGCTCGTGTCGGACATCGGCATGCCCGAACAGGACGGCTATCAGCTCATCGCCGCGGTGCGCGCGCTCGACGCGGCCGACGGAGGCCGGACGCCGGCCGTCGCGCTGACCGCGTATGCACGGCCGACCGATCGGAAGCGCGCACTCGTCGCGGGCTTTCAGCATTACGTCACGAAGCCGGTGGAACCGTCCGAACTCATCGCCGTCGTCGCAGCACTGCGCACGAGCAGGTAGACGCGCGGCGTACACAGTCCAGCGGCGCAGTGTGTGCACCCAGCTGGCCACGCCATGCACCTGCTGCCAACCAACGATCGTTCGCGTCTCGGAGTGACACTCGCGGCCGGATCTTTCGCCGTCGCCGTGTCGTTCTTCGCCAATGTTGCGTCCGCGCAGCGATGCCCGACGCGCTCGGGAGTCTCGCCCGAGGTCGCGAATCTCGACGCGCGCGAACGACTCGCGTTCATCCGCCGTCGCATCGACCATGCGGCCTATCGCTCGCGCGTCTGGGCGTCGGCGTGGGGCTCCGCGTATGCCACCGTCGCGACGGTTCAAGGCGTGCGCATCGCGCTCA
>CBIHQZ010001420.1:0-2090 GCA_966212315.1 uncultured Myxococcales bacterium | reverse complement strand
AGCGCGGTGCGCAGTCGCGCGACCTCACCGCGCAGGGTGCGCGCTTCGATCGCGCGCTCGATCGCGACACCGAACGCCGCCGGCTCGACCGGTGTGGGCAAGAAGTCGTACGCACCGGTGCGGACGGCTTTCACCGCGGTCTCGACCGTGCCGAATCCGGTGATCGCGATGATGGCAATGCGCGGATCCGTGCGTCGCGTGTGTTCGATCAACGCGAGCCCTTCGCCGTCGGGAAGCTTCAGGTCGGTCACGAGTACGCCGTACGCCTCACGCTCGAGTTCTTCTTTCGCCGCCGCGATCGTCCCCACCGACGACGCTTTGTACCCGTGCTTCGATGCCAGCAGCACCAGCATCTGCGCGAGCGCCTCGTCGTCTTCACAGACGAGAACGTGGGGTTGTTGGGTCACGGACGAATCCCTCTCTCGCTCCAGCCGTTGCAAAGTCGCGGCGAGGCGGAGTGCCCCGTCGACGCCGCGCGGATGATGCACCACCGCCGTTCTCTGCGTCATGGTCGTGCACCGCGTCCTTGGCTGCATGGGGTGCGCATACGCCGAGCGCAAGGCCGAGTCGTGGTAGGCACGACGGCATGCGATCGCAGCGTTTTGCGCTGACCGTGAAGATTCTCGCGCTCCTGATGATCCCGGCGGTGCTGAGCCTCGCGGGCTTCGGCGTCACCTCGGCGCTCAACCGGCGACACGAGATCGAAGCCGAGGCCGAGCAGGATCTGTACGACTACGCGCGCGTGCTCGAAGACGCGCTTCCGCCGCTGGCGACGCGGCTCGACGACACCGCGCTGATCGCCGCGCTCGAACGAATGGCGAACCGGCAGCGGGTGCACGGCATCGTGATGTACGACCGCAACTGTCACGCCCTCGCGCGCTCCGAACGTTTCGCCGCGAACCCCGGCCCCGTCGACGAACTGGTGTGCCGCGCGCCGCCGAAGCACACCGAGCGACGCGGCATCGTGCGGCTCGGCGATCACGACGTGCTGATCCACGCAGAGGTCGTCGAAGGCGCGGAGGACGTGGCGATCATCGCGGTGGGTTACGACCTCAGCGAGGTGCGCGAAGCCGTGCGCGACAACGCGGTTCGGATCGCGACCGTCGGCTCGCTCGTGCTGGCGGGGATGGCGCTGCTCGCGTTCGCGATCGCGCGGCGACTCGGCGCGTCGCTGAGCACGCTGCTCACCGGCGTCGAACGCGTGGCCTCCGGCGAACTCGCGGTGCGCGTGATCGAGCGCGGGATGCTCGGCACCGAACGGGTAGCGCGCGGATTCAATCAGATGACCGTGGCGCTCGCGGACGCGCGCGATCGGCTCGAATCCGCCGAGCAGCATCGGCGCGATCTCGAACGGCGCATCCTGCACGCACAGACGCTGAGCGCGGTCGGTCAGTTCGCCGCGTCGCTCGCACACGACATCGGATCGCCGCTCAGCACGATCCTGATGGCTTCGCGATTGTCCGCCGCCGACGAGGAACTTCCCGAAGCGGCGCGCAAGCAGTTCGATCTCGTCGCCACGCAATGCGCGCGGGTCACGCGGATCGTGCAGCAGCTGCTGTCGGTCGCGCGTCCGTCGCGCGCGCAACGTTCGCGGGTGGAGCTGGCGAGCGTGGTGAGCGAAGTGATCGCGTTCATCGAACGCGAAGGGCGACGCCGTCGCGTGAAAGTGCGCGCGGAGATTCCGAGCGAGCCCGTGACGATCGAAGCCGACCGCGACGCGCTCCTCCAGATGCTGGTGAACGTGGCGATGAACGGACTGCAAGCGCAGCCCGACGGCGGCGATCTCGTGATCGCAGTGACAACCGATGGCAAGTCCGCGTTCGTCGACGTGCGCGACGCCGGGCCGGGCATTCCCGACGACGCGAAGACGACCGTGTTCGAGCCGTTCTTCAGCACCAAGGCGCCCGGCGAAGGAACCGGTCTCGGTCTCTCCATCGCGGCCACCGTGGTGCGTGACATGGACGGGACGATCGAAGTCACGACCGCCCCCGAAGGCGGTGCGTGCATTCGCATCGCCGTTCCGATTCCCCCGCCCGTCGATCATCGATAGCCCGTCCCTTGTGGCTCGGCGGCGCGTTTCGCGGCGCGTC
>CBIHQZ010001419.1:0-2093 GCA_966212315.1 uncultured Myxococcales bacterium | reverse complement strand
CCCGTTGGCCCCAGGCGAAGAACCCGCACTCGCGCCGGATCGAGTTTATCGACAGTCTCTTCCTACGGGAGCGGGCAGTCGCGCCAGCGACGGGTGAGGGCGAGCGCTTCAACTCGCCGGGAAAAACCCGTGCTCCGTCGCGCAGGTCGCGTCGTCGATTCGCACGTACGGCCGCCCCGGCGCCTGCCCCGGGAATCCGAAGGAACCGGTGTTCTTGTACACCCCGTGCGACGTCGGAACGTGAATGTGTCCGAACACGACGGCCTTCGCGTCGGTCGCCTGTGCGAGCCAGCTCCCCTGCTCTTCCATCAGCCGATGGACCCGGCCCGAGTAGCGATTGCCACCCATGACCATCGACGTCACGAGCACGGCCGCGGCGCCGAGTGCGACCTTCTTCCCCGGCCCACCGAGGAGCGAACTGGTCCCCGCCGTTGCGAGAATCGCGGTCGCGAGCGCGCGGTCCCAGTACAGCCGCAGGAACGTCTCGCGCGCGCTTTCCATCGTGGGTCGCGCACCGGCCGCCACGATCTGGCGGATCACATCGGGCGCGAGACCGCACTCTTCCGCGAAGCGTTCGATCACCGAGTCGCCGAGGCTCTTCGCGCGATCGCTCGGGTAGTTCCGCCCTGACAGTCGCACCTGATGCGTCGCCGCGAGGAGATACTGGGAGATCATCTTCGGCGCGCGCTTGCCGTACAACTCCCACGCCCGCATGAACAAATGCAGCGGCTGCGCGCCGTTCTCGTGCACCATCGCGCCTGCGCCCGACGGCGCGACGAAGCGATGCATGAGCGCGATGCCCAGCGACCACCATTCCGGGTCGGGCGGCGCGAGCGGATGCGGCATCGCGTTGTCCGAGTCGTAGTGGTGCCCGTGCTCGACGTGGATCTCGCCGCGCTGTCCGAGCCGCACGAACCATGGCGACGTCTTGATCTTCGCGCGATCGACGGCGTCGAGTCCGAGCGCATCGAAGAGCGCGCCGAGCCCCTCGCCCGTGGCCAGCACGTCGTCGTGGTTGCCCGCGAGGATGGTGACCCGCCCGCCGCGTGCGACATGATTGCCCACCGCGCTGCGAAGCCGCGGGTGCGCGTCGACGACGGCGTGAATGGCGTGCAGCGGCGTGTCGTGTACGGATTCGTGTGCGAGATCGATCAGATCGCCCGCGAAGACGAACGACGCCCCCGCGTTCCGATCGATGAGCGTCGCGAGGTCCTCCGCCACGCGGGAGGACGCGTTGCGCGTGAGATGGGCATCACCGATGACGAAGTGTTCCACTGTGACTGACCGGCGGGTCAGAACGTAGCGCGAAGACACCACCGCGCGCCAGTCGATGTTCAGGCTGCGCCGTACGCCTGCAACTCGTGCGAATGACCGGCTGGTCAGTATGAGCGCGGTGCGGCCGAGGCGGCCACTGCCGACGTAGGGCCTTCCCGCCGAGCGACGGAAGCGTGTACAACCGCGAACCGTAGACTCAGGCAGGGAACGCCGAAGCGTCCCGCGGGCGTAAGACGGTTCACGAGTCGATTCAGAACGAGGTACCAGATCGATGGGGATTCTTCGCAACTCGGGCGTTGCAGCAGCGGGCGAGCACACTGGACGGGATGGACGGGTCGAGTCGGCAGGGATGTTCTTCGCGCGAGGAATCGAAAAGGCCCTGGTGAACGGCGCACGCCTGGCGTGGCCGGCCGTGCGTTACGCGAACGCCAGGATGCAATCGCCGTCGATCAAGCCGAAGTGGGCGCCGGCGCCGCTCGTGAAGAGCGCGAACAAGAGCATGCCGACGCTCGGATGGCCGCGCGAGACGGATTCGCTCTGCCCGCGCTGCGTGAAGGAAGTCCGCACGCAGATCCTCGACGGCACCCGTGATCTCAGCGAACTCATCGACGGCAAACCGGGCGAGATCCGCGCGCGGATCATCGAGCGCGACGGCCAGGTCCTGATGGTCAAGGAATGCGCGACGCACGGACGTTTCGAAGACGTCATGGCGATCGACGCGAAGTTCCTCGAGCGCATCGAGCAGCTCTACCCGGGACGCGATTTCCTCGCGCCGATCACGCACCTGCGCAACCACGGCACCTCCAGCGTGACGTACG
>CBIHQZ010001418.1:0-2102 GCA_966212315.1 uncultured Myxococcales bacterium | reverse complement strand
ATAGCGACCAGCGTATCGGACGCGGTCGGACGCGCGAAGGGGGAAGTCGCGCTCTCCGCGATTGCGGCGCGGGTGCGATGTGGGGCAACGGTCGAGGTGCGATCTTCAATTCCCTGTCGCCGGTGGTCCCGAAGGCACCACGTTGGGACCGGTCGCGGGGACGGTTCGACCGAAGTTGCGACCATTGACGATGAGCGGCGCGCCGTTCGCCTCGGGGCGCGGGCCTGTCGGTTCGGCGCGACCGAAGCGGTAGTGCGCTTCGCCGTGCACACCCGAGGAGGTCCCGTGCGAGTCGGCGACGAGGACCACGTCGTCGGTCGGGACGGGGCTCGCGTGGATGACGACTTCGCGATCGCTCACGTCCGAGGCAGCGTTGCTCGCGAGGAGATAGCTCGCATCACCGCGAACGAGGGTGGTGCCCGCGGGAAGTCGGAGCGTGACGTTCATCGGCGCCCCCATCGGGACGAAGCGCTCGACGCGGGCACGCAGCACGATGTCGCCGGCGGATGACGATGCGCCCGTCTGTGTGAGCGAGACGCGCATCGGCGCACTGCCGTTCGCCTCGGGCGTCGCGTTGGCGGGCGCGGACGCGGTGTGTTCCTCGCCGGGCGCCGCGGCGACCGGATCGTGCGATGGCGCGGGCGGGTGCGAGCACGCGGCGGCGATGGCGGCGACTGCGACGAAGAGCGACGAGCGGACATGAGGTGTCGTTCGCATGATCGAGGGATCTCCTACGGACAGAGCGGCGATGCGCTCGGGTACGGGTAGTTCGTGAACGGGTCGGTGGCGTTGTCGATCGCGGTGCGGTCGAAGCCGTTGCACTCGAGGGCGTCGAGGTAGTCGGCGAGGAAGGGGGCGGGATCGTAGGTGTCGTAGGCGCCGTACGCGTTGCCCGACGTGTCGAGCATGCCGCCGAGATGCCGCGTGTAACCGCGCGGAAAGTAGCCCGCGCGCATGTGCGGCGAAGCGAGCGCGATGTACATCGGGCATGAGTTCCCGGTGCAGGCTGCGGCGTTCGAAGTGGTGATGCGCCAGAGCATCGCGGCGACTTCGTTCTCGTCGATCAGCTGCGTGAGCGGCAGCGATGCACTGGGACGCGACCAGAGCGGTCCGGAGTACGCGCGGCTGGCGAGGTCGAACCAGAACGCGGTCCCGCCCTGCTTGTCGAAGTAGCCGGAGTCCGCGCGCACATCGGAACTGAAGAACGTCGCGAAGCCCTCGGACCACGCCATCCCCGGATAGACGTGGCCACCGATCGCGTGAGGCCCGCCCTCGCCTGGCGACGTGCTGTAGCTCGCCATGACCCAGTGACCGAGTTCATGGGCTGTCACCGCATCTGCCCAGTACTCTTCGTTCTGCGCGTCCGTTCCGAACCAGATCTGAGCGCCGAAGTGGAACCCGGCGATAGCGTCCGTCGGAACGACATTGAAGCAGTTGCCGCAGTCGTAGGTAGTGCCGTAGCCCGTCCACGCGAGCACGGGGATGCCGGGCCGCGCGAAGATCTGTGCGGCAACGTTGTAGACCCCGCCGAGGAACGCAAAGCGACGAGCGGCACCCGAACCCATCGCCTCGGTGATGCGAAGTGATGCGGGCGACGCGAGCGAGTTGCTATTCCACGACCAGGCCCACAGGTTCGGATCCGGCGGGGCGTCGAGCGTCCGACGTGTCCCGGCAGTAGCGAATCCCGGCGATGCGAGCGCGTAGGCAATCGCGCCGCGCGCATCGGCACCGACGGCGGCGACGACGACGTGATCGCTCGCGATCGGAGCGGACGGCACCAGGATCGAGAACTGTCCGCCCGGCAGGCCGCCGGTGGTCACGCGCGCATCGATCAGATCGGTGCCGCGGAACGACAGGACCAGAAAGCCCTGCGCAGGCACGTTGTAGATCGTGGGGTCCCAGTCGGTGAGCGCGCTGTTGGGCCCCTGCGCTTCGTAGGTCACCGATCCGGTGAGGGCGGTGGTCGAAACGTCGGCGCCGCAGAAGTCACCGATGGGGCTGCCGATGCATTGCCGCGGGCACGCGGTCGTGACCCAGGCTCCGCCGGTGCAGGTGCGCAGCGATGTGGTGGACGCGCACTGCGTGTCTCCTTCGCGACACGG
>CBIHQZ010001417.1:0-2103 GCA_966212315.1 uncultured Myxococcales bacterium | reverse complement strand
TCCCCACCCGCAGCACCGGCATGCCCGACCAGGGCGCGTGCGAAGCCATCCGTGCGAGCCCGCTGTCGATCACCGCGACGACGCCATCGATCGTCACCGAGGTCTCGGCGACGTTGGTCGACAGGATCACCTTGCGCTTGTCCGCCGGCCGCACCGCGCGATCTTGTTCGGCGGGCGGGAGATCGCCATGAAGCGGGAGCACGAGCAGTCCCGCACGTTCGGCGATGCCCGCGCATGCATCCATCGCGCGACGGATTTCCGCGGCGCCGGGAAGGAACACCAGCACGTCGCCATCGAGTCCGTCTGCCACCAGCTTGTGCACTGCCGACGCGACCTGCTGATTCAGCGGTCGCTCATCGGGCTTCGGCTGGTACTCGATCGCGACGTCGAAGCGACGGCCTTCGCTGCGCAGCGAAGTCGCGCCGTCGAGATACGCGCTCACCGGCGCGGCCTCGAGCGTCGCGGACATCACCACCAGCTTGAGATCCGGACGCTCGCGTCGTTGCAGCTGCTTGATCATCGCGAGCGCGACGTCGCCGTGCAGATGCCGCTCGTGAAACTCGTCGAGCACCACCGCGCCGATGCCGGTGAGCGTGCGATCCGAGAGCAAGCGCCGCGTGAGAATCCCCTCGGTCACGAAGCGCACGCGTGTCTTCGCGCTGCTGCTTTCTTCGAAACGCACCTGGTAGCCGATCGTCTCGCCGAGACGTTCACCCATCTCTTCGGCCACGCGCCGTGCCGCGAGACGCGCCGCCAGTCGCCGCGGTTGCAGCACCACGATCTCGCCGCCGCCGACGATCCCCGCATCGAGCATCGCGCGCGGCACCCGCGTGGTTTTCCCCGCGCCCGGCGGCGCTTCGAGCACGAGCGCATTCGCGCGCGCGAGAGTCGAAGTGATCTCGGGAAGGAGCGAGTCGATCGGGAGGGTGATCACGAAAAACTCATGTAGTTTCGCCGTGCGGGGCGCGAAGGTGGCCGTGCGAGGCGCAAGGATGGCGGTCCCGGCCGGCTAGGTGACCGTCACGACGCGCAGGATGGCCGCCACGGCCGCCGGGGTAGCTGTCACAGCTGCTGGGGTGCTCGATCGCAATCGCCCACGGGTCTGTCGAGCCATCGCGTGCCCCTCTTCGGACGGCGGAACGTACATCGGTTCGCGAGTCGCCGTTCGGGGAGGGGCAAGCGGACAAGCGGTGTAGACGATGGGGAGGGCTCTGCGGCACGCCGAACGTACTGCGGTGCGGGGTCTGTCGCAGGCGCTACTTCTTCCCGAAGGCCTGGTCGATGAGCATCGCCTGCTCGTACTTGTGACTCGCGGGCGAACCCGTCGCGGGCGACGCACTCTCGCTGCGCGCCACGCATTCGAGCGGATGCTTCCCCGCGAGCAGCGCCGGAAGACGCGCGTTCATGAAGTACCAGGCCCCCATGTTCCACGGCTCTTCCTGCACCCACACCACCTGCGTGCCGGTCTTGTAGGGCGCGAGCGCGGCGGTGAGTTCCTTCTGCGAGAGCGGATACAACTGCTCGACGCGCACGATCGCGACGTTGGTCGCCTTGCGCTGCGAGCGCGCGGTCTCGAGTTCGTAATAGAGCTTGCCCGAGCAGAGCAGGACTCGATCGACCTTCGACGGATCGATCGCGACCTTGCCGTCTTTCGTCTCGATCTCTTTTACGTCGGGGATCACGCGCTGGAAGCCGCCCGTCGTGTACTCGTCGAGCGACGCGAACGACTGACGGAGCAGGCTCTTCGGCGACATGATCACCAGCGGCTTGCGCAGCGGGCGAAGGATCTGGCGGCGCAATGCGTGGAACAGCTGCGCCGAGGTCGTCATGTTGCAGACGAACATGTTGTCTTCGCCGGCGAGCTGCAGGAAGCGCTCGAGTCGCGCGCTCGAGTGCTCGGGGCCCTGGCCTTCGAAGCCGTGCGGCAAGAGCAGCACGAGACCCGAGTGGCGGTTCCACTTGTCTTCGGCGGCCGAGAGGAACTGATCGATGATCACCTGCGCGCCGTTGGCGAAGTCGCCGAACTGCGCTTCCCAGATCACGAGACCGTCTGGGTAATCGAGCGAGTAGCCGTACTCGAAGCCCATGACGCCCGCTTCGCTG
>CBIHQZ010001416.1:0-2105 GCA_966212315.1 uncultured Myxococcales bacterium | reverse complement strand
GAAGCCGTGCGCGCGATGCGTGTGCACTTCGCCCGGCTGCAGCGTGATGGTCTCTTCGGACACGGTCACGTCGCGGTCGCGCAGCACCAGATGCACGCGCGCCGCATGCGCCGAGTACGAGCGCACTTCGCAGCGTGCGTAGTACTCGCCGAGCGCGTTCGGATCGCGGCGCGCATCGAGCGAGGTGATCGCGATGGTCTCGGCCGCGTTGCCGATCGGAACGAGCGTGACCGGCACCGAGCGCACCGTGGCGCGCGCGAAGTCCTCTCGATCGGAGAGCACCACCACGCGCCCTGTCGCTTGCGAGCGCGTGACGATGGCGCGCGCGATCGACACCGCGCCGTCGAGGTCGGCGGTGCCGTCGTCGGTCTCGGTGCTGCGCAGTCCGCGGTCGGCGTCGGCAGACCGGTGCGTGAGCGGAACGAGTACTTCGTTGCGCACGCCCGCGCGAATGATCGCCACGCGTCCTGTGACCGTGTCGCTCTGCACGATCTCGCGCACGAGTGCGAGCGCTTCGTCGAGACGGCGGCGACCGTGTTCGTCGCGCGCGGCCATGGTGCGATCGGCGTCGAGCACAATCACGGTCGTTCCCGAGAAGCCCGAGCCGGTGCGGGGATCGGCGAGTTCGACGACGAGGAGCAGACCGACGAGCAGCGAGAGGAGCATCGCGAGCCACGGAATGCGTGTCGCGAGCAGCGAACGCGGACGCGAGCGCTCGGCAGCGCGACGCCAGAACTCGATGTTCGACACGACCTGCGTGCGCGGCGTCCGGCGCAGGAGATAGAGCGTGACGACGAGGGCGGTGGTCGCCGCGAGTGCGCCGACGAGACCCGCAGTGGAAAGGGCGGCGAAGTTCACGCGCGTTGCTCCAGCGCGGGGGCGAGTACTTCGCGCAGCAGTTGATCGAACGAGGTCTCGACCGGCGCGTCGATGAGCTTTCCGCCCACCCGCCGACACGCATCACGCATGCGCTCTACGTGCGCGGTGATCTCCTTGCGATAGGCATCGAGGAGTTGCGGCGTGACCGTCACCCGCAAGAGTTCACCCGTCTCCGAGTCGGTGAGTTCCATCTCGCCGCGAAACGTCGGCGCAGAGTCTTCGTCGCAACGCGTGCGCACGAGCGACACCTGGTGGCCGCGTTGCGCGAGCATGCGCAGGCTCCCACTCCAGTCGGCCGCTTCCATCAAGTCGCTCACGATCACCACGTAGCCGCGACCGGGGAAGCGCTCGGTGAAGCTCCGCGCGGTCGACTCGAACGTCGTCGCGCCGGCCGGATCGAGCGCGGTGAGAAATGCTTCGAGCGCGGGGAAATCGTCGCGTCGCCGCATCACGGGCGTGGCGCGCGCGATCGCATCCGCGAACGGGATCACCTGCACACGATCCGATTGCTTCATCCCGAGAAAGCCGAACGCCGCGGCAATGCGACGGGCCACATCGAGCTTGGGCGGTTCACCACGCGACATCGACTTCGACACGTCCACCAACACATAGACACGCGCGTCGCGCTCTTCTTCGTAGGTGCGCACCGAAAGCGTGCCGTTGCGGGCGAACGCCTTCCAATCGATCTTGCGCGCGTCGTCGCCGGGGACGTACTCGCGATGGTCCGCGAACTCGACGCCGTTCGCGCGCACGTTGCTGCGCTGCCCGCCGGGATCACCACTGGTGGCGCGCGGGGAAACGCGCAGCGTGAGGCGATCCAGCAGCCGCTGCGCCGCACGATCGAGGAGCGCCATGAATGCCTACTTTCGCGCCGTCGAACCGGGGGCGGGGAGGGTCTTGATGATGTCGTTCACGATGTCGTCGGCGGTGACCCCGTCGGCGATCGCGTCGAAGTTGCGCACGATGCGATGACGCAGACACGGCATCGCCGCGCGGCGGATGTCTTCGATGGCGACGTTCAATCGTCCGTCGAGGATCGCGAAGTACTTCGCCACCAGTTCCAGCGATTGCGCCGCACGCGGGCTCGCGCCGTGCTTCACGTACTGCTTCGTCTTCGGTGCCGCCGTCGGCGCTTCCGGATGCGTCGCGAACACCAGCGACACTGCGTACTCGAGCATCGGGTCGGCCACCGGCATCTGCCGCAACGCACGCCCCGCGGAGAGAAT
>CBIHQZ010001415.1:0-2106 GCA_966212315.1 uncultured Myxococcales bacterium | reverse complement strand
ATCGCGAAAGCTCGTTCGAGCGTGCTCCCGACGTCTCGCTCCGCGGCGGGCCCCACGGGCACACGCACCGCGTGATGACCGCGGTGGAATTTCTCGCGCGGAGTCTCGCCCTACGCTTGGTTCGGGTGTCCTCCCGCTCGACACGAAACATCGAGAGACCGAGGCCGACACCGCGACGCGCGACGACCCGTGATAGGTTGTGGATCGGCAGCCTGACGTGAATCGACTCGAGCCGAACACATTGCTCGTCGATGCGATCGTCGCCCCACGAGCGGGCCGGCAGCGTGGCGCGACGTCGTCACGTGCATCGCGCGCGTGCGCCCTCGTCGCGGCGGCGGCCCCGCTCGCGCTCGCGCTGGCAGGCTGCTCCGGGCCGCCCTCCATGACACCGCGCGACGGAGATGTCGCCGAGGTCTCGAATGTCGACGCGAATGACGCGGGTGCCGAATCGGATGCGGCGTCGAGACCCGACGTGGCCCGCGACGTGGCGATCGACGTCGATGCAGGCTCCGCAACGGATGCGATCGACGTCGATGCGGGCTCCGCAACGGATGCGATCGACGCGAACGATCTCGACGGTCCCGATGCGATCGACACGGATGCCGCGGATCGCGTCGAGCCGGCGGACACGCTCGAAGAGATCGACGTCACCGACACGGTCGATACGTTCGAAGCGGACGACGCGACCGCGGATGCGCCCGACGGATCCGCGTCCATGGATGGGAGCCCGCTCTTCGATGTCGCGCCGTCGATCGACGCGAGTGAAACGTCGGATGCGATCGACGATGCGCCCGTCACGACGGATGCGCCCGACGACGATCCCGGCGACGAAGCGGCCGCCGACGCGATGGGTGCGACCGACGACGACGCCCTCGACGTGTCGGACGTTTTCGACGCTGCCGTCGATGTCGTGTTCGCCGACGACGATGTCCCGACGCCTCTCGACGAAGGAGCTGACGTCGTCACGTGTCCGCCCGGCTGGACGTTGTGCGCGGGCGTGTGCACCGACCTCGATGGCTCACCCGAACATTGCGGCGCGTGTGGCACGGCGTGTCCTTCCGGATCGCTCTGCGACACCGGCAGTTGCTACGACCCGCTCACGCGCGACGCCGTCGTGCAGGTCGCAACCGGCGCGGGCGAGACGTGTGCGCTTCGAGCGTCGGGAACCGTCACGTGTTGGGGCCGGCGTCATTCGCTCGGTGACGGATCGACGGCGAGCGGATTCCGCGCGATGCCCGGACCCGTCACCGGACTCGCGGACGCGGTCTCTCTCTCCGCGGGATCGGACTTCGTCTGTGCCGTGCGACGCACCGGCGCCGTCGTCTGCTGGGGCGACAATCTCGAGGGCGAACTCGGAAACGGCGGCGCGCCGGCAACGTACGTCCCCGCGTCGGTCATCGGGATCGACGACGCGATCGCGGTGTCGGCCGGGTACCGCGCCGCGTGTGCGCTGCGACGTTCGGGCTCGGTCGCCTGCTGGGGACGGAACCGCGAGGGACAACTCGGCGACGCGAGCACGACGATGCGTCCGTCACCGGTCGACGTGGTGGGACTCGACGATGCGGTGTCCATCGCGGTGGGGTATGCGCACACGTGCGCCGTGCGGCGATCGGGCGCGATGGTGTGCTGGGGCGCGAACTACTTCGGAATGCTGGGAGACGGGAGCGGAGCGCGAGCCACGACGCCGGTCGCGGTGGTCGGGATCGACGACGCGGTGGCGGCGACGGCCGGCGGACACACGTGTGCATTGCGTCGATCGGGCGCGATCGCGTGTTGGGGTCCGAACGAATCGGGGCAGATCGGCGATTCGGCGACGATCGGTTCGTACAATGCGCATCCGACTCCATGGACCGTTCCGGGCATCGTCGATGCCGTAGCGATCGCAGCGGGGGCGCGCCACACGTGCATCGTTCGCGCGAGCGGGACCACGCAGTGCTGGGGGTACAACGCCAATGGTCAGCTCGGCGACGGCTCGCAGATGCGACGAGCGACGCCGGCCGACGTGCTCGGAGTCACCGATGCCATCGGCGTCTCCGCGGGCGACGACTACGTCACGTGTGTCGCGCGCCGGACCGGAGGCGTCGCGTGTTGGGGGTACAACAGCAG
>CBIHQZ010001414.1:0-2107 GCA_966212315.1 uncultured Myxococcales bacterium | reverse complement strand
ACGGTGAGCGGGGTGGTTGGCGCGCGGTGGGGCGCCGCGCGGGCCGCCCCGCGCGCGGGCCGCCGCGGCGCCGAGGCCGCGGAGGATCTCGCGGCGCGGCAGCGGCGCTCGCTGGATGGCTGGAAGCTCGGCCCCGACGACGTGCGCGCGCTGCGCGAACAGATGGCGCCGCGCGTGATCACGCCGGGAACGAGCGCGGGCGAAATGCTCCACGTGCTGTCGTCGCTCGAGATCCCCTCCCCGCTGTGGAAGACCGATCGCGAGGCGGCGAGAGAATCGCTGAGCGCGTCGATCTCGCTCTTGCTGCGGCTGGTCGGCCGCGATCCCGATCCGACGAAGAGTCGCGATCACGTGGTGCTCTCGGTGCTCGCGGAGCGTCGGCTGCGCGAGGGGCAGAAGGCGGACGTCGAGTCGCTGCTCGCGGACCTCGAAGAGCCGCCGATCGCGGAGGTCGGCGCGATGTCGCTCGACGCGTTCCTGCCGAAGCGCGATCGGCGCGCGCTCGCGACCGCGCTGAACACGCTGCTCGCGTCGCCGACGTTCGAGTCGTGGCGCAAGGGCGTGCCGCTCGATGTCGGCGCGTGGCTCACGCCGGGCGAGGACGGGAAGACGCCGGCGGTGATCGTGAGCGTGGCGCATCTCGATGAGGTCGAGCGCGCCCTGGTGATCGGGGTGCTGCTGGAAGAAGTGCTCGCGTGGGTGCGCACGCTGCCGGGGACGAGCGCGTTGCGAGCGCTGGTGGTGTTCGACGAGGTGTACGGCTTCGTGCCTCCGCATCCGGCGAACCCACCGACGAAGCGTCCGATCGTTTCGCTGATGAAGCAGGCGCGCGCATTCGGCGTCGGTATGGTGCTGGCGACGCAGAACCCGATGGACGTCGATTACCGCACCCTCGCGAATGCGGGCATGTGGTGGATCGGGCGGCTGCAGACCGACGCGGATCGAGCGCGGGTGGTCGACGGGAGGGCGAGTGCGGGCGGTCAGAGCGGCGCGAATCCGCTCGACGTGAAGCGGGTGAACGACGTGGTCAAACGGCTCGGCCCGCGGTGGTTCGTGTTGCACGATGCGCGCGATGCGGCGGGTGCGCGATTGATGGAGGCGCGCGAGACGATCTCGTGGCTCAAGGGGCCGATGACACGCGGCGAGGTGTTGCGTGCACGGGGAGGGTGAGTGCTCACCGCCTGCGTGACTTCGATGAGAAACAGCGCCATTTCCTCCGGCACGTCGCGACGTGCCACCACAGGTCCTCTTGGAATCCAGCCGCGCTGCGCGCCCGAGCCCGTCCGTCCGATCTCCTGCACGCGTCGTCGTGTTGCGCTAGTCTCCGCGCCCTTTCGGCCATGACCACACCAGCACGAACACGCGTTCTCGTCGGCATGAGCGGCGGCGTCGATTCCTCGGCCGCGGCCGCGATGCTTCTCGACGAGGGGCACGACGTCATCGGCGTCACCCTCCATCTCTGGGACTACGTGCGCGAAGGCCACGCCGGCCGATGCTGCGCGCCCGAGGATCAGTACGACGCTCGCCGCGTGTGCGACCAGCTCGGCATTCCGCACTACACGTTCGATCGCCGCGAGCTGTTCCGCGAGCACGTCGTGGAAGGGTTCGTGCGGGATTACAGCGAAGGCCGCACGCCGAGTCCGTGCGTGCGCTGCAACGAGCACATCAAGCTCGGGCCGATGCTGGCGCTCGCGAAGAAGTTCGGCGCGGAACGCATCGCGACCGGGCACTACGCGCGCATTCGTCCCGAGGGCGACGGCGTGCGGCTCGAAGCGGCGGTCGATCGTGCGCGTGATCAGTCGTACTTCTTGTTCGCGGCGCCGATGGAAGCGTTGCGGGTGTTGATGCTTCCGCTCGGCGACAAGACGAAGCCCGAAGTGCGCGCGTATGCGGAGCGTCTCGGGCTCACGAATGCGCAGAAGCCGGACTCGACCGATCTCTGTTTCGTCGAAGGGACGGACTACGCGGGGTGGGTCGAATCGCACGGCGTCGCGACGAAGCCGGGAACCATCGAAGCGCCGGACGGCAGCGTGGTGGGCACGCACGAAGGCGTGCATCGATTCACGGTGGGGCAGCGCCGCGGGCTGGGCGCGATCGGCGGCGAGCC
>CBIHQZ010001413.1:0-2107 GCA_966212315.1 uncultured Myxococcales bacterium | reverse complement strand
GCTTCGCGTCCGCCGATTCGAGCCCGCGAATCGGCGGCTTCCTTTCGCACGACGATCGACGCATCGCTTAGCGCGTTGGTGAGCGCTCGCTCCGCGCGGGTCACGCCGACGACACCGAGCGCGCGTGCCGCGGCCGCGCGCAACTCGGTCTGTCGCGACGCGAGCATCGGCGCGAGAATCGCGGTTGCCCGCGCGTTGTGCGTTTCGCCGATGAGTCGCGTGACCTCGACGACGAACGCTCGCGCTGCGTCGCCCAGCAGCTCGCGCGGCGGCCGCTGCAGCGCGGACACCAACGGGTCGAGCGCTTCCGAATCGAGTGATCCGTGCACGCGAAGATACGCCGTGAGTCCCGCGACCGCGCCGCGACGCGAAACGTCGACGCGCTCGGCCGCGGCCCCTTCGCGCGCGACGGCCGGTGCACCCACGGCACGCAACAACACCGCGAGCGCCTGACGCGCACCGGTGCGCCCCAGCGCGCGCAAGATCACTTCGCCATGGGAAGGGCCGTCCGGGCCGTCGTAGAGCGCTACGAGCGCGGTCGCAGCCTCGTCGCCGCCGAGATCGCCGAGCAAGTCGATGTAGCCCGCCCCCTCGCGCGCAGGCGGCGCGAGCAACGCGGGTGGCACCGGGCGGACGGTGAGCAATGGGATGGCTGCGCGACCGGCGGGCCCCATGCTTCGCAACGCATCCGCGCTTGCACGGGCGATGTCGAGCGACCCTTCACTTTGCAGGTACACGCGCACCAGCACATCGCGCGCGACCGCTCCGCCGATGCGTCCGATCGCCTCGATCGCAGTCAGCGCCATCGGTGTGCGGGCCGATGCGCCCGCGCGATCGATGTCGAGCGCGAGCGGCGCGAGATCGAGCACGGCGTCGGGCGATCCGAGCGTTCCCAGCGCCCGCGTGGCGGCGACGCGCACATCGAGTTGCGCATCGCGGAGCAGCCCGAGGAGCCCGCGCACGGCCCGCGGATCGTGAAGTTTCCCCAGCGCTACCGCGGTCGCCTCGCGCACCTCGGGCATGCTGTCCTGCAACGCACCGAGCAACGAGAGCACCGCACGCGGATCGCCGAGATCGCCCAGCGTGCGCGCAGTATCGACCCGCACCGCGCTCTCTGCGTCCGCGAGTCGATTGAGCAGCGGCACCGTCGCATCGGGCCCGCCGATGGCCGCAACGGCGCTCACAGCGGCACGCCGCACGTCGACGTCGGCATCGCCGAGGAGACGAACGATGGCGGGGAGGGATCTCGCGTCGCCGAGTGCGCCGAGTGATCGGGCCGCGACCGCACGGACGTCGCCGAGGGAGTCTCCGAGCCAGGCCGCGAGGATCTCGCGTGCGGCGCGGTAACGATGACGACCTGCCAGCTGCGCCGCCGCGATTCGCACCGCGGGTTCGGGGTCCGCGAGTGCGCGCACGATCGTCGCTTCGGCATCACGGCTCGTCGATGCTGCGATCTCCGTGAGGAGCTCGATTCGACGCGCAGGCGGCGCCGTGTCGATCTCGGCCGCCAGTTCGCGCTCGCGTCCAGGCCAGTCGGCACCCGTCAGGCAGAGCGAAGCGGCGACGACGACGAGCAGTGGCCTCGAACGGTTGCGTCGCACGGGTCGAAGCTAGCACAGCCGCTCGCCGCCCATGCAGGGTTGGCGTGCTAGCGTTTCGAACACATGTCCATCCGTCGCACCGCTGGAACGTTCGCGCTCGTCGCGGCCCTATCGATCGTGGGATCGCATGCGCGCGATGCGCACGCGGACAACGATCCCTCGCAGCCCGCACAGGTCACCGGCGGATACATGGGCATCGGCCTCGAACCGATCGCCGACGGTACGCTGCGCGTCACGAGCGTCGTTCCCTCCAGCCCCGCGAGTGCCGCGGGCATCGTGCCCGGGGACGTAATCGTTCGTGCACGCGGTGGAACGCCGGGGTCCGCCGACACCTTCACGCTCTCGGTTCGTGCGGCCGGAGCGGGCGCGGAGTATCCGCTCGACCTTCGTCGCGGTACGCGCGCCATGCACGTCACGGTTCGACTCGGAAACGCGCCGAGTCAGGGCATGTCGGTGGGGCAGCCGCCGCCGGTGCTCGTGTCACAGGTCGTGATGGGGGCGGGGCC
>CBIHQZ010001412.1:0-2109 GCA_966212315.1 uncultured Myxococcales bacterium | reverse complement strand
TCGTGCAGGGCGAGTCACAAGTGCGCGAGTTCCACGTGTCGATGCTCTCGTCGGGAAACTTCACCGACGCGCCGGCGACGAGCGCCGAGATCGATGCCTTCCACACCGCGAACACCGAAGCGGGCTATCGACTGCGCACGCCAACGGTTGCGATTCATTTCGACCCAGCACACCGCGACACGCTCGATGTAGAGAGCGAATGGACGAACGAGGGCGTGGCGCCGACATACCTCACGTGGCGCGTGATCTTCGGACTTCGCAGCGCAGCCGGCAGTGTCGAGCGCCCGCTCGCCGTCGACCTTCGCGAGGTCGTCCCTGACGCACCGACGCGCGCGACCGATCACCTCGTCGTGCCTGCGGCCGCGGCCGGCTCGTATGTCGCGTACTTGCGAGTGGAAGATGCGCAATCGATCTCGCCGCCGATGGCGCTCGCGATGGACGGACGCAACGACGCGGGCGAGTACACGCTCGGTACGCTCGTGATCGAATAGCTGGCGAGAGCGCTCGCGCGTGCACCGCCGACCGCACCCCCACGACACGGAAGTGATTGGCGCGCCAACGAAGCCCGCCGCGCGTCCCGGGCGACGAAGTGCTCGCGAACTACCGTGGCATTCCGCTTCAGCCGTCTCGTCAGACGGTCACACGATCAGCCGTCGCGCCCGAAGTCTCGCGTCGAATTGCGGGGACACAGATGGCGCTGGGCGGGTTTCCACGTACCGTGCCGATGAATCCGCACGCCAATGCGGGACACGGGAGAACCATGTTCAGAAGAAGTCATGCGCTAGCAGTACTGCTGGTCGCGGCGGTTGCCGCGGCGTGTTCGCCGACTCACACGACCACCGATGGAGCCGCCGACGGACGCGACGCCGTCACGGATGCGACGAACGATGCGTTCGACGCGCCGATGGATTCGATGGATGCGCCCCCAGCGTGCCCGGCGGGTCAGCGCATGTGTGGCGCGCGCTGCGTCGACATCGCGGTCGATCCGACCAACTGCGGCGCGTGCGGAACGAACTGTATCGCCGGCCAGGTGTGCTCGGTCGGAACGTGTCAGCTCACGTGCGGCGCCGGTCTCGCGGAGTGCAGTGGAAGCTGTCGCGATCTGCAGAGCGACCGCGCGAACTGCGGCGCCTGCAACATGGCCTGCGGCGCCGGCCAGGTGTGCAACGCGGGGCATTGCGAAGTCTCGTGCACGACGGGTCTCACCGACTGCGCCGGAAGCTGCCGCGACACGCAGTCCGACCGCGCCAACTGCGGTGCCTGCGGCACGATGTGCGCGACGGGCGAGATCTGCATGAACGGCAGCTGCCAGCTCTCGTGCGTTACCGGGCAGACCGCGTGCGGAAACGCTTGTCGTGATCTGCAGACCGATCGCGTCAACTGCGGCGCGTGCGGCACCACCTGTGCGGCGGGCGAAGTGTGCAACGCCGGTGCGTGCGCGCTCTCGTGTTCGGCGAGTCTCACGGATTGTTCGGGAAGCTGCCGCGACGTACAGAGCGATCGCGCGAACTGCGGCACCTGCGGCAACGCGTGCGGGGCCGGTCAGGTCTGCAACGCGGGTGCTTGCGTGCTCTCGTGCATGACGGGTCTTACCAACTGCAGCGGCAGCTGCCGCGACATCACGAGCGACCGCGCGAACTGCGGCGCGTGCGGCACCGCGTGCGCGGCGGGTCAGGTCTGCAACGCGGGTTCATGCGTGCTCTCGTGTAGCGCGGCACTGACCGACTGTTCGGGCAGCTGCCGTGATCTCACCAGCGATCGCGCGAACTGCGGCGCGTGCGGAACCACTTGCGCGCCCGGACAGGTTTGCAGTGCGAGCGCATGTGTCACCTCGTGCAGCGCATCGCTCACCAATTGCTCGGGCAACTGCCGCGACACGCAGAGCGATCGCGCGAACTGCGGTGCGTGCGGCACCGTCTGCGCGCCCGGTCAGGTATGCAGCCAGGGCGCATGCGCCGTCTCGTGCGTCGCGGGAACGACCAACTGCTCGGGCTCGTGTCGCGACACCGCGACCGAACGTGCGAACTGCGGCGCGTGCGGAGCGAGGTGTCCGCAGGGATCGATCTGCAACAACAGCGCGTGCGAACTCGCGTGCGCGTCGGGTCAGAC
>CBIHQZ010001411.1:0-2109 GCA_966212315.1 uncultured Myxococcales bacterium | reverse complement strand
GGGGCGCGATGATATCGCTCGCGCGTGCGGCGTGGTCAGGGGGATTTCACAGGAGGACGGAAGTGAGGAAGTGAGTTTTCAGGGAGTCGGCGTGGGTGCTCGCGAAGGGGGCGCGAGAAGTGGCGTCGGGAATGGGCACGGGGCACGAGCACGCAACAGCAACGAACACTGCACGCGCAACGACCACGCATTCAGATCACGGAGCCCCTCTTCGGAGGACGCCTGCGCATCACGCGCTATGGGTGTCGTCGTTCGGGGGAGGCGCGCGGCAGCGCGGGAGTGGTCCATCGTCCCGGCGATTCGCGACAGTGGCCAATCAATACACGCACCCTGCGGGCGATGGAAGCTAGGAACGGTCGCGGAGAAGTGACGTCATCACCGACGATGAAAATCGCTCCCCCGCACTTCGACACGCCGTTCGACGAGCCGCTCACGTGGACACTCCCCTCGCCCACTGCGTGCGCGGGGATCGCCCTCGCGACGCGTGACGATGCGGCGACGCCGGTGCGCGCGTTTCGTGACGCCGAGGATCTATGGGCTGCCGTGTCACGCGACGAACTTTCGTGGAGCACGACGGTTTTCTGCGCGCGCGTGGTGTCGACGGTCGGACGGCATCTGGTGGCGCGATGCCTTCCGCCGTCGATGAATCCTCCGCCTACCGAGGGCGTGTGGAGCGCAGCGCGCATTCAACGAACACTCGAGCTGGTCGCGCGTGACGTACACATCGAGATCGCGGGACGTGCCGCGGAGGCGCTCGAGGCGTTCGGGATGCTCGTGGCGGAGCGGAGCGGGCTGTCGCTGGCGATGGATGATTTCGCGGCGGACCCGACGGCGAGGCGCAAGTCCGTCGTCGACGCCGAGGCGCAGGTCATCGCGATCATGCGGGAGCACGCAGACGGGCAGATCACCGATGGAGAGCGTTACAACCGAACGATCGACGTCTGGTCGGAAGCGGGATCGAGAGCGCACTACGCATTGGCGCGCGCCGAATCTCCGCACGACACCCTTCGCGTGTTCCTACGATCGCGACTCGACCTGGACGACGCTCGGCCGCGAGGAGCGATTGCGGTCCGCGCGAAAGCGTCGGGCGAGCTTCTCGAGCGACCACAGTTGCACTCTGTCGGCGAGGGGCTCGATCCGCACGAGTCGATGATGCGTTGGATGGAAGTGCGCCCGCGAGTCTTGCGCGACCAGGAGCGCGACGAGATCGCGCGAGACCTCGGAAACGATCTCCACGAGGTGCTCGACGAGGTGCACATCGTCGAACACGACTGCGGCGCGCACGGCGGGCGACGCTGGCCCGTGTGGCGTCAGTTGGAAGGCGATCTGGCCGCGAACGCCGATGCGCTGACGGGCCGGGTACTCGCGACCGATGTCATCACCTATGACGGACGCACCCTTGCGGCGGCGGGAACGCTCGTCACGGCGCGCATTGCGCAAGCGATCGGCACGGCGCGGGTCCCCAGCGTGCTGGTGCGTGATCCGATCGCGTGCGAATCGCGCGACGGCGTGTGCGCGCGGTGCGTGGGCCTCGATCCCGACGATCACACATGGCTCCAGGTCGGCGATGCGATCGGTGCCCGCGCGGCGAAGCGCATCGCGGCCGACAGCACGCAGTTCGGACGGCGCTGGTTCCACATCTGCTGAGAGGGACGCGATGAAGACCATCGGTGGCGGCACGGTTGTCTACGCTGGGATCGAACTGGCACCCGACTCCGCATCGGAGGGCGGAGTCGTCGGTGAGTGCGCGCGCGGCGGCTCGATCGACATCGTCGTGACCGGCGCGGTCTGCGAGTCGTTCCGAGTACCGGCGGGCAACGCGTTGCTCGTCGCGGGAGGCGGGGTCGTCGAGCGCGGCGGGGGCGTGGGGGCCGGCGGGCCCGCGCGCGCCCCCGTACGCGTGGAAGGCGTCGCAGGTGGCGACGTCGGCGCCGGCGAGCAGCGCGCCCAGCCGCGTCGCGGCCGCGAACAGCACCGCCGTCTTGCGCTCGATCACGCGCAGGTAGGCGGCTTCGTCGGTGTCCGGGTTGCGCACGTGCAGCAGCTGCAGCACCTCGCCCTCGGCGATGCGGTTGGTGGTGTCGGCGAGCACGCGCATCACTTCCATCC
>CBIHQZ010001410.1:0-2111 GCA_966212315.1 uncultured Myxococcales bacterium | reverse complement strand
CGGCCGAGATCATCAAGATCGGAATGTGACCGTAGCGAACGCTGGCCTTGATGCGGCGACAGATGTCGAAGCCGTGCAGCTCGGGGAGCATCGCGTCGAGCACGATCGCGTCCGGGACGTACTGCTTCACCATCGCGAGTGCGACCGAACCGCGGTCGGCTTCGAGCACCCGATGGCCTTTGTCTTCGAGCACGCGCCGTACGAGTTTGCGGATGGATTCCTCGTCGTCGACGACGAGCACGGTGGTGCCCTGGATGCGCTCGAGTGGCGTGAACACCGAATCGAGAGTGGGGCTCGGAACGTGCGCGCCCACGCCCGATGCGCGCAGATCGGGATCCGCGAGGTCGTCTTCGAAATCGAGTTCGCTGCTCGGCTCGGGCGTCGGCGACGACGTGACCGCGGGCGCGATGGGCGCCGGTGCTGCGACGGCCGCGCGGGTCGTCGGCTTCGGTGTCGAACCGGGAGGCGCGACGCGTGAGCCCGTGTACATCGCGACGCCGCGATCGCGCGCCGGGTACGTCTGCTCGATCGCCCAGCGGATCTGATCAGCCGCGGCGACGTACGGGAACACGCGGCGGCCCGAGACGAACTCGAGTTCTTCGACCACGCGGCGCTCGGTCGGATCCGCCATCGCGAGGCAGATGGAGTCTTCGCGAACGAGCACGGGAATGACCACGTGACGTCGCGCGATCTCGAGCGGGATCAGTTCGAGATTGCTGAGCGGAAAGCTCACCTGCCCGAGATCGACAGCGGGCACACCGTGGCGATCCGAGAGATTCGACAGCGCGGCGGTGTTCACCTCCGGCGTCGGCTCGCTGATCCCGGTGTTCCGCTTGATCGGCGGCTGCGCGGAAGGACTCTTGGGTTGATTCTCGTCGCGCGACATCCGTCCGTCGGTTTGCACCGTAGCGTGGACGAATCGGCGATTCAATCGGCGAGAAGCCAGCCGAGACACTCACATACCGGCGATGTCCGGACTTACATCCCCGCCACGATGCGCCACTGACCATCGACCTTCTCGAGTTCGAGACGGTTGTCGGCGACGCGTCGGTACCAGACTTCGCTGTCTTCGGTGACGGGTGTCGCGCCGCGGGCGGGGTCGATGTTGAGCGACTGGCCCGAATCGCGGAACACGATGCGCGTACCGCCGACCTGGATGGGCGGGCGGCGCAAGGTGAAGCTGCCGGTGTACGTGAATTCGACGAGCGCGCGATGACCCTCGCGTTCGAACGCGACGCGGCGGTAGCGCACTTCGTAGCGAACCGCGCGGACTTCGTCGGCCCATACCGAGAGCAGGCGACGCAGGCCGTCGTAGCCGTAATCGTCGTCGCCCTGGGGCGTGCCGCCGTCTTCGAAGTAGCTCGGCGCCGCCAGCGCGAGGAGCGCGCGCGCGTCGCGTTGTTCCACCGCGCGGCGGTAGCGTTCGGCGACGTTGATCACCTCGCGGTTCTCCGACGTGTCGGGAACCTCGGTGTTGGGAATGTTGCCGGCGAGGCAGCCCGCAGCGCCGGCCGAAGCCGAGGCGAGGAGCGCGATGGTGAAGAACGGTCGAAGCTGCATGGCGAAAGGTTCGCGGCGAGAACGACGCGTGGGGGAGGGCGTATTCCAAGCGGCGTCATTTCGCAAGAAACGCGAGGCGGTCGCGGCGAGTTCGCGCGCGATCGCAGCGGTCGGTCATCGCGCTTGCGTCGTGGGGTGCGCGGGTGTTAGCCGGTGCGCCGTGGCCACATCGAAACGAGCGCAGCGCATCGAGGATGCGGTTCTCGAAGTCGAGGGCGTGGTGCGTGTGCAGGTCTGGGAGCTGCCGGATCGCATCGAGATCGGCGTGGCGGTCAGTCGCGCGGACACGGCGACGGACGTGTTGCGGCGCGTGACGGAAGTAACCGACGCACTGCGCTCGCCCGACGAGACGTGGGAAGTCGGGCTGCTGACGGAAGCGGCGGGCGAGTCGGCGTAGGCGGGCGCGGCAGTCGCGCAGAGCGCAGACGCCTCCGGATCGCTCGAATCGCCGCGTTCGCTCGCCGCATGAGTGATTCATCAGCTGTGGTGGCACGTCGCGACGTGCCGGAGCGAAGTGCGATCCACCCCCGCGGACTCAACCGGCCCAGTGA
>CBIHQZ010001409.1:0-2113 GCA_966212315.1 uncultured Myxococcales bacterium | reverse complement strand
GCTGATGACCGTGTGGATCGTGGCCGCACGGCAACGCGCGCGGGTGAAGACCTCGGCGGACATCACCGTGGCGGGCGATGTGCTGCGATTGACGAAGAGCGACTGGACGTTCGAGTCGCCACTACGACAGGTGCGGGCCGGATGGTTCGTTCCGTCGAACGGGCGCGTCGAGATCGATCTTCACGGTGGCTCCCGGATCTCGGCGTTGCTGCCCGAAGGCGACGCCGAACGATTGCTCGACGCAGTCGGTGCGAGTGTCGCGAAACGCACGCTGGTCGTGCCTTTGCGCGGCACGATCGGAACGCCGGTGCGCGTATTGATGACGGCGACGCTCGGGGTCATCCCCGCCACGATGATCGCGGTCGCTGTGGCCCACGCGTTCGACGGTTACTCGCTCCCCGGCGAGACCGGGATTCTTCTCTCGATCGCCACGTGGTTCGCCGTCCAGTCCGCGATCGTGGCGGCAACGGTGCGATGGCTCGGTGCGCCACGCGCAATCGTCGGCGCCGATGGAATCCGGATCGAGCACATGCTCACGCAGAAGTTCGTTCCCTACGGCCGCATCGCGTCGGTCACGCCGATGACCTACTACTCGTCGCAGGGTGGGTATCGCTCGGTGAATCTGGCGGTGCGCGGCGCGCCTGCGCTGCAACTCCCGATGATCGGGCAGTCGGACGCGGACGTGAGTGCGTTGGTCGCGCGGATCGAAGCAGGGCGCGGGATGAGATACGCGAACGACAGTGACGAGGCGCTCGATCGGCTCGCGCGCGGCGGACGTTCGATGAGCGATTGGCGCAAGGACATCGAGTCGGTACTGAATGCGCCGGCGAGCTATCGCAATCAACACCTCGGGCGCGACGAGTTGCTGACCGTGCTGCAGAACCCGCATGCGACCGCCGAGCGTCGATTGACCGCAGCGATTGCGCTCTCGGTGAAAGAGGGGCGCGCGGCGTCGGAAACGATCCGCGTGGCAGCGGACGCGACTGCGAGCGATCCGGTGCGGGTGGTGTTGGAGAAGGTTGCGGCCGGCGATGTCGACGAGGCATCGGTCGAGCGCGCGGTAGCGAGCGATCGCGCGCTGCGAAAATGAGCGATCACTCGGTCTCGTTCACCAGGCGCAGCGGCTCGAACTCGATCTGCTGGCGCGCGTTCATCCGCCCGTTGCGTTCGAAGGTCGAGAGCGTGCCGTCGCCATCGAGATCGCCGTACGCACGAATGGTGAAACTCGTTCGGCGGTTCACGAACTCGTAGCTGTACCGATGCGGAGCTTCGATCGAGAACCCGAGCGCCTGCCACGTCGCGTGTGACCAGGTGCCGGGTGGATCGACGACGGCGACGCCGGCCGGGACCGTCGCGGGAGTCCGCGGTGCGCTCGGCGGAAACGGTGATGCGCCCGCGCGTCGTCGAGAGGGCGTTGCGGGTTCGCGCGTCGCGTACGTGGCGACATCGCGCGAGAGGGCGGCGAGTTGCAGGCGGGCTTCGCTCGTCCGACCGCGGCGCACGTAGTTCGTGAACGCGGGGACGACCAGCGAGGCCGCGAAACCCGCGCCCTCCGCATCGAGCGCGACCGTCGCGCGCATGTCGCTTCCCTCGGCGGTGAGATGAAACGACTCCGACAGTTGATCGAGCGCCGCAACGGCCCGGTCGCGCGTGCCCGGATCGTCGACGAGCGAGCTTCGATCGAGCTGTCCACGCAGCTGCGCGAGTCCGACGGTGCTGATGTTCGCGAGCCACGTGCGCGCCTGCCGAGCGTGTTCGGGGGTGTCGAAGGTCGCGAGAACGTCGACAGCAAGTGCATTGCCGCCGGGGAACGTGACGCTGAAATCGCCGGCTGCGAACCCATTCCACAGCCCGCGCATCGTCTCGACGTCGAGACCCGGCAGCGCAGTGGCTGGCGTGCGCGCACCGCGACGGACCGGCTCGAACTCGACGTAGGCCGAGATCCCTTCGGTGGTCACATTGCGGCGCAGAATCGCGAGCACTGGATTGGCCGCGGCGTTCGGTCCGCCTTCGAGCGCGGCGCGCGCGATGTCGAGTCGAGAGGGATGCGCGTAGAGCAGCGCATCGCGAATGCGCGCGGGCGGTGCGGTGCCGAGATGGAACATCGTGCCGA
>CBIHQZ010001408.1:0-2115 GCA_966212315.1 uncultured Myxococcales bacterium | reverse complement strand
TGTGCGGGATTCGGCACGTCGCACCGCACACCGCACTCCCCCGGCCCACGCTGGCACATCGCATCGCGACACGACGTCGGATTTCCCGCGGCACGCGCCGTGCTCCTTCGCGACGCCGGAGCCCTCCGATGAACCACCATCGCATCGCGTGTCTCGTTGCTTCCGTCGCGCTCGCAGCGTGTAGCGGATCCCCCACCGATCGGCCCGATGCGCAGTGGGATCCCGATGCGCCTGGCAGGCCCGACACTCGGCAACCCGATGCGGGCGAAGGCACCGACGTCGTCATCGTCGACGACTTCGCGGGACCGATGCCGACACCGCTCGACATCGGCCCGATCGTCACCGCGCCGACGCCGCCGCCACCACTCACTGGCGGCACGCTGCTCGTCCTGCAGGACGGAACGCACGCGATCGCGGCCGACCCGGATCGCGATGCCGTCTACGTGATCGATCTTGCGACCCACGCGGTCGCGGGAACGGTGCATCTCTCTCCGGGCGACGAGCCGCAACGCGCGGTCGAGGACGACGCGCACCAGGTCCACCTCGTACTGCGAGGCCCTGGCGTCATCGCGACGATCGATCCCGCGACTGCGACCATCACAGCGCGTCGCAGCGTGTGCGGCACGCCGCGCGGCATCGCGTTCGACACCACCGCGCACACGCTCGAAGTCGTGTGCTCCGATGGCCAATGGATCACGCTCCCTGCGAGCGGCGGTGAGCCGACGCGCAGCGTGATGGTCGCGCCCGATCTGCGCGACATCGTGATCCGCACCGACGACGTCGTGATCAGCACCTTCCGCCGCGGCGACGTGTTGGTGGTCGGACGCGACGGCGTCGTGCAGTCCACACTTTCACCGCAGGATCCGCCTATCCGCACCCCGGCGCCGCCGACTGGTGGGCCGCCGATCGACCAGCACGAGATCGCATGGCGAACGCGCGTGCTCCCCGACGGCAGCATCGTGGTGCTCCATCAACTCGCGAGCACCGCCCCCATCTCGACGACGCCGTCGGGTTACGGCGGGCTCGGATGCGGCGCAGGGATCGCGCACCCGGCCATGACGGTCTTCGCTCCGGGCGCGACGACCGCGATGCCGACGTCGGTGGCGGGCACGTTGAGTGTCGACATGGCCGTGTCGCCCGACGGCGAGTCGATCGCGATCGCGGTGCCCGGCAACACGATGGGTCGCGGCGGGATGGCGGGCGTCGAAGTCTATCCCCGTGCCGTTGTCGCACAGGGCGTCGCGGCGCCGTGTCCGATGATGCCGGCGGTCTCGCTCACGCCGAGCGGTCAACCGATCGCGATCGCGTACGCGCCGGACGGGCACCTCCTCGTGCAGAATCGCGAGCCGGCCGTGCTCGACATCGCCGACAGCGCAGGGACGATCAGCTACTCGATCCCGTTGAGCCGCGAGAGCCGCGCGGACTCGGGGTACGCGCTCTTCCACGGAAACGCCGGCGCGAACATCGCGTGCGCCTCGTGCCATCCCGAAGGCGGAGACGATGGACACGTCTGGTCGTTCGCCGACTTCGGCCCGCGACGCACGCAATCGATGCGAGGCGGCGTCCTCGCGACAGCGCCGTTCCATTGGAACGGCGACATGACCGACTTCGACGTCCTCGCGACGTCGGTGATGGGCGAGCGCATGGGTGGCGGGCACTTCGACCCCGCGTATGCGCCGATCCTCGCGCAGTACGTCGACCACATCCCGTCGCTCGCGAATCCGCCGCCTGTCGACACGAGTGCCGTCGATCGCGGCCGCGCGCTCTTCGAGAATGGATACGTGGGATGCACCGGGTGCCATGCGGGACCGTTGCTCACCAACAACGCGAGCGTCGACGTCGGCACCGGCGGCGCGTTCCAGGTGCCGAGTCTGCGTGGCGTGCGATGGCGTGCGCCGTACATGCACAACGGTTGCGCGGCCACGCTCCGCGATCGCTTCACCGCACCGTGTGGCGGCGGCGAGATGCACGGGCACACCGATGGGCTCGCGGCCGGACAGGTCGACGATCTGGTGGCGTATCTGACGACGCTTTAGGGAGCGACGTTGCCGCAGACCCCTGCGGCGCTGCCGCGCGCCCCTCCCCGAACGACACTTCGCGATAGCTACTCGGGAG
>CBIHQZ010001407.1:0-2116 GCA_966212315.1 uncultured Myxococcales bacterium | reverse complement strand
ATCGCGAAGACGTCGGTGCCGACCTCGTAGGGCGCCTCGGTGCCGGGATCCGAAACGACGCGGATGTCACTTCCGAGCAGCGTCGTTCGCGAGAGGGCGCGCACGCGCACGCGCGGTCCGGGATCGATGTCGACGTGGAATGCGCCGTTATCGTCGGTCTCCGTGGTCGCCAGGCTGCGACCGCGCTCGTCGAGCACTTCGACTGTGCAATGCGGCGCGTCCGTGTCCGTCGTCGCGCTGCTGAGCCCGTGCGGAGTCACTGTGCGCTTCGCGAATCGAACCGTGCCGGCGATACCGCGTTCGCCCGTGACGCGCGTGATGGTCGCATCGCCCGCGCGATGATCCGAAGGGCGCGCGCCCGAAACCACCGTCGCGTTCGGCGGCGAAGGCAAGTCGGTGTACGTGAGCGCGTAGAAGCCTTCGTGATGCGACTCGTAGCCGTCCACGATCGCGTAGTAGTCGCCCGGGGCGAGGTCTGCGGTGACGGCCGAGTGACGCTCGTCGGTGCTGTCGTCGTTGCACGCAATCTCGGTCGCGCCGTCGAGGCAATCGCGACGAAGATGGAGCGCAGCGTCGTAGCCCGCGGAGACCTGCAGCGACACGCGGCGCGGTTGGTCGAGATGGATCCGGTACACCGCATCCGGTGAGCCGGCGCCGTAGGCACACGTCGCGTGAAAGAGATCGGGATGATGCGTCGTGCTCGCTCGAATCGTGGCCCCTGGCGCGAGTAGAGGCGCTTCCCGACACGCGGCTTCGACCGCCGGCGACACGGATGCGGCAACGGACGAAGCGGTGGACACGGGCGCGGGGCTCGCACTGGATGTCGGCGCGGTGGACGTCAGCGGCGGCTGCGTACGATGCGCAACCGCGGGCGCGCACGAAGCGGCGGCGAGAGAGACCACGAACGATGGGACCGAGAAGACGCGTCGGAACGGCATCGAGGGAAGTATGCCGCGACCCCGGCGGACACGTCACATCGAGTGCTACTCGCTGATCGCGCGCAATCGCGACCCGAGCGCGCCGAATCGCGCGGCGGTCTTCGTGTTGTCGATCGCCATGTGCAGTGCCCGCTCGCTCCCCACGATCACCGCGAGCCGACGCGCGCGCGTGACCGCGGTGTAGAGCAGCGCGCGCTGAAGCAACATGAAGTGACTCGTGTGGAGGCCGATCACGACGGCGTCGTATTCGCTCCCCTGCGCCTTGTGCACGGTGGCGGCGTACGCGAGCACCAGCGCATCGCGCGAATCGCCGTCGAACTTCACATCGCGTCCGTCGAACGTAACGAACGTCGCGTCACGCGCCACTTCGCGCACGATGCCGATGTCGCCGTTCCACACCTCGCGCTCGTAGTCGTTGCGCAGTTGCATGACCTTGTCGCCGACCCGCAGACGTACGGGCGCGTCGTCGGGTTGCGGCGAATCGCCGGCGGGCGGCGGATTCAGCGCGCGTTGCAGCCCACGATTGAGCGCCTGCGCGCCGAGCGGTCCCTTGTGTGTCGGCACGAGAACCTGGATCGACGCGCGCGGGTCGATCCCGAACGAGTCGGGGATTCGTTCGGCGACGGTGCGCACCAGCAGTTCTGCACCCTGCTCGGCATCTTCGATCGCGACGCGGAACAGTTCGCCGCCCGGCGGTGCCTTCACGCCACGCGCTCTCGCTGGCGAAGGACGCGGCACTCGCCCTTGCAGAATGTCGTGCGCGGCGCGGACGATCGCGCTCTCGGCTGCCTGTCGGAACACTTCGGTGAGACGTACCGACGCGATCCATTTCGTCGCGAGGAGATCCGCGAGGACGGTGCCCGGCCCGACCGAGGGCAGCTGATCCGAGTCGCCCACGAGCACGAGCCGCGCGTGCGGTTTGAGGGCCGCGACGATGCGACTCGCGAGCACGACATCGAGCATCGATGCCTCGTCGACCAACACGACGTCCGCGAGCAGCGGTGATTCTTCACCGCGATTGAAGCGCGCGAGGCGTGGGTTCCACTCGAGCAGTCGGTGCACCGTGCTCGCCGGCTGCCCGGTCGCTTCCGAGAGTCTTCGCGCGGCGCGGCCGGTCGGCGACGCGAGCGCGATCTCGAGATTCGCGGACCAGGCGAGTTCCTGGGCACGCGGCAGAG
>CBIHQZ010001406.1:0-2116 GCA_966212315.1 uncultured Myxococcales bacterium | reverse complement strand
AGACACTGCGCCGCGTGTCGGCCCCGGTATGAGCGCGGCGATCGCGCCGAACGCACCGCCGACGCCGCGGACCAAACGCCCCGAGACGACGTTCACGCTCGTCGCGAAAATCGGTCTGCACACCGTGGTGATGCTGATCCTGCCGTTCTTCGTCGGCGCGATGACCGCACTCTTCGCCGACGTCTCGCAGGTGAGCGACACCCTCTCGTCGCTCGTGCGCTTCGCCCTCGCGATGCTTCTTCCCATTCTCGCCGCGCAGCTCATCGGCATCGTCGTGAAGGTGCGGCGCGAGATGGATGCGATCCGCGCGCGCGGAGAGACCACGCAGGGCGCACTGCTGCCGGTGATCTATCGCCACGTGAAGGTCATGACCGACAAGGGGATGGGGCTGCTCGCGGGCGGGCTCGTCGCGGTGACGCTCTCACTCGCGTTCAAGTTCGCCGAACTCGGGATGATCGCGGTGCTCGGGTTGAGCACGCTCTATCTCGTCGTCGCGATTGGCATCCTGCTGAGCACGTTCGTCGTCACGCGTTTCGAAGACCGACTCGCGTCGGAGGGCGGATCGATCGGCCGCGAATTCGCGCCGGGCGTGGTCGAGTCGGGGGATACGGTCGAAGAGCGATTCCATCTCGAGAAGGTCCCCGTTCCGCCCGGGTTCAATCTCCGCATCCATCAGGAACTACCGCCGCGTCTCGAGACCGAGAGCCGTCACGTCGTCGGCTCGGACGTGTCGCGGCAGCGCGTCACGCTCACGCGCGCGATCCGTCGCACGCCGCGCGGGTACTACGGCATCGGCCCGGCCGAGATCGCGTACTCGGATCTCTTCGGCCTCACGCGTGTCGCCGTCGCGCAGGCCACCGGCGCGCAGTTGCGAGTGCTCCCGCGCTTTCAACCGATCGTGCTCGAAGAGTCGCCGCGCTCGCTCGCACGCGACGAAGGTCCGATGTCGGCGCTCAACAAGATGCCCACCGAGGACTACTTCCGCTTCCGGGACTACATGCCCGGCGACGACACGCGGCGCATCCACTGGAAGATGTCGGTGAAGGCCGGACGTCTCCAGGTGCGACTTCCCGAGACCGTTCCGATGGTGCGTCGCCGCGTGCGACTCGTGCTCGACAACTGGCTGCCGTCGTATCTCAGCGACCCGGGTGGAACGCTCAACGACCTGATGGACCGGCTCGTCGAGGTCTGGCTCTCGACCGCGCGCGCACTCACCGATCGCGGTGAAGACGTCACGCTGGTGTTCATCACCGGCGATCCGGCGCGACCGTTCGAAGAGCTGCACTGCTCGCGCGGCACGCAGGCGCGATGGCGCGATCTCGGCGCACGCGCGTACTGGCAGTACGCGGGCGATCTGCAGCACGCGGCCGGGCGCTCGCAGAAGAATCAGTACCTCGTGGTGGTGACCGCCCGCTTCGCGCAATTGCCGACGATGCCGCAGGACTCGAACCTCACCTGGATCCATGTCCCGGCGAGCGAACACGTGCCGGGTCCGGTGCCCGAGACGAAGCCCGATCCGAAGCGGCTGCTCATGCTGCCGTTCTCGCCCGCTGCGGAAGAGAACGGATGGCTCGGCGCGCGATCGCGATTTCAAGCGCGGCAGCATCTCGAGAGCGTGCGGCAATACGTGCTCGCGTGTTGCGAGCGCGGCGGACCGGCGGCCGAGTCGATGATCCGCGCGCGCGGCGAGGCGTACTACAAGGTTCACCGCAGCGGCGCGGCGTACATGCTGGTGGGAGGCTAGTCGCATGGCCGCACCGGGACAGAATCCGTTTCAGCCGCAGCATGCGCCCCCGCTCGCGCCCGGCGTGGCCCCGCCGTTCGTGTCGAACGCGAGCCCCGCGATGGCTGCTCCCGCGCCGCCGCCGCCGAGTGACGTGAAGCCCGAGATGACACTGCCGCCCTCGCTCTGGGGCTCGACGAAGCGCGAGCCGCTGCGCGAGAGCATTCGCAACGCGAAGTGGCTGCTCATCTCGTACGCGCTGCTGTTGATCAACGGTCATCTCGCGCTGCTCGCGGTGGTCGCGGCGTACGAGAACGTCTTCGGCGGTCTGAAGCTCGCGTTGATGTTCACCCTCCCGAGCATCGTCGGCGCGTTCGTCGGCCAGGCCGTCGG
>CBIHQZ010001405.1:0-2121 GCA_966212315.1 uncultured Myxococcales bacterium | reverse complement strand
TGGTTCGTCTGCATGTGGTGGTGGTGGCTCAGGTTGTGTCCGGGGACGAAGCCACTCACCGGGAAGCCGTAGGTCAGCGTGAGCGCGACTTGAAACGCCCGATTCATCGTCCGCGATTTGAAGAGCGGCGAGTGCACGGCGTTGTGTGTCGCCGAAGCACCCATGAACGAGAGCACGAAGGTGCACGCGAGGAGCAAGCCGCGCGCGACGAGCGACGCGGGTGCCCAGAACCAGAGAACGCCGAGGGTCACGAAATAGGCAGCGACGAAGATCAGCGTTCGACGATCAGCTTTGAATCGCAGCATCCCGGCGTAGTAGCTGGCGTTATTGCGATTGCAATCTGGACAGAGGATAAAATGACACCGCCTTCAAACGGCGTAATGACGAGCCAGTCGGATATTGGAATGTCGATTCAAAGGAGTAGCCAATCCAACTCCGCAGTTGATCGCACGCGCGACCTCGACCTTGAATCGGCGCTCGGCCGGTGTGCGGCGCGCGATGTCGGCCATCGATCGCGCGACGGCAGCCCGCGTGCGGCGCAAGCGCGCGTCCGAACGCCTTCGCGCTGGCGATGTTCTTTTGAAACAGAGCCTGGACCTCGGTGCGCCGTCTCGCCGCAACGACCGGCAACCGGCGACCGTGACTTCTGCCGCGCCGATCCGGCACCGGAACGTCTCTCGTCAGCGCAACACACTTCGCCCTCGTGGGTGCCGACGCCATTCGACGGGCAGGCCTCGGCGCTCGCGCGTGCCGCCCTCCCCCTCCCCTTCGCCACCGCCCGCAACTCCATCCGCGTCATCGGCCCGCGCATCCACGACAGCGTCGCGCGCGTGTTCAGCAGCCACGTGTTCGGCACCATCCGCACGTCGCGCACCACGAACCATCGCGGCATCAGCACTTTCAACCGCGCCGCCATCGCGTCGCCCGCCACGTGCCCTCCCCGCTCGGTCGCCCCCGCGAGGCCTTCCACCACGCGCTCGCGATCGGCGTCGGTCTGCAACCGCCCCACGAACCACCCCGTGGGCCTCGGCCACGGGACGATTTGAATCGCCCGAACAATCGCGATTGGCGCCCACACTTCTTCCAACTTCAGCACCCACCGACCTCCGAGAATCAATCGGTAGAACTTCAGCCCGCTTGCGCGATTGATTCCGTCGAGCGCATCGTTGATTCACCATGCTTCGACCTTCGTACTCGCGTCTCTCCCTCGCGATCGCACTGCTCGCTCCCGCCTGCACGCGCACCGTCGAGAACCGAGCCGACGTCGCGACTGCCGACAGCGCCGATGTCGTCACGGCAACGCGCGATGCAATCGATTCGACCGATACAGCGGGAGACTCCGGCGCTCCCTCGGACGCAATCGAACCCGCTGACGCACCGGTCGTCCCTCGACCGTGCGCCACATGCGGACCGCGCCCCATCGCGCCCGCATCCGGGACGCAGACGAACGACACGCCACGTTTCATGTGGGCGTTCCCCGAAACCGCGGACCTCGTGCGCGTCGAGATCGCGCGAGACGCCGCGTTCACCGCGATGGAAGCGACGATGGTCTCCAGCGATCCATTCGCGGTCCCGTCGATGCCGCTCGCGCGTGGCGTGCACTATTGGCGCGCGTTCGCACACGTCGGCGGCGCATGGGGAACGACGCCGAGTGCGACCTGGACGTTCGAGGTCCGCGTCGCGCTCGCGAGTCGATATGCCCCCTGTTTCGTGCGCTCCGACTTCGATGGAAACGGACGCGCCGACCTCGCCGTCGCGTCCACGACCGCGCGCGAGATCAACGTGTACAGCGGCACCGACTCGATGTTCCCGTCCACGCCCGCCGTCACGTTGCACGGACCCGACGCGACGGCGATGAGCTTCGGCTGGCCACTGATCAGCGCCGGCGACGTGGACGGTGACGGATTCGGCGATCTACTCGCCATGAACTTCGCGGCAGATCGATCGCAGGCGATGTACCTCTATCGCGGAGGGCCCACCTCGCTCGCGACCACGCCCTCGCTGGTGTTCCACGATCCGACACCGGTCGGCGGAACCGAGTACGCGCAGTATTCGTTCGGGCGCGCGGGCGACCTGAATCGGGACGGCTTCGCCGACGTGGTGATGAGCGCATTCAACACG
>CBIHQZ010001404.1:0-2123 GCA_966212315.1 uncultured Myxococcales bacterium | reverse complement strand
GCGTCAGAAAGAAGCCGCCAAGTCGTTCCGTCTGATCTCCGCGCCGAGCGCCGCCCCGCGTGCGCCGGGCACCGACGAGGACAGCAAGAAGGTTCGCAGTTCACTCGACGTGATCCGCGAATCGCTGGTGGGGCTTCTCGACATCACGCGCCGTTCGATGTCCCTCAAGACCTGCGCGATCTTCTGGCTCGACACCAAGGGCGAGGCGCTTCGCCTGGTCGAACTCGCGACCGACAACGAAGACTCGATCTCGTTCGAACCGATCACCGTCGGCACCGGCGCGGTCGGCGGCGCGTGCGCGATGGGACGTCCGGTGGTGCTCAGCAAGCTACGTCCGGATTACGGCGGCCTCTCGTATTACAGCGGCTCTCACGGTGTGCGCGCGTTCGCCGCGATGCCCATCGTCGACGACGGCACCATCCGCGGCGTGCTGGTGGCGGACCGCGCGGACGATCGCGCGTTCGAAGACGCCGATCAGGCCACGCTGACCAAGGTCGCGGAACAAGCGCTGCGCCATGTGCACAACGAACGCGTGTTCGGTGCGCTCGAGAAATCGAAAGACGAACTCGCGAAACTCTTCTCCGCGAGCCGGGCGCTCGGCGAAGCGCTCACCGAAGACGAAGTCATCGCCGCCGTCGCGTCGTCGGCGAAGTCGGTGGTCGAGCACGACATGGTGGTGCTCGCGACGTACGACGAGAAATCGCACGAGCACAAGATTCGCCACGTGGCCGGCGGGATCAGCGACAAGCTCGAGCGACTCGCGTTCGGTGACAACTCGGGGCTCGCGAGCGCTGCGGTGAAGACGCGACACGCGCTGCCCTACAAGGGCCAGTTCGATCCGAAGACGCAGTACCTCTTCACGCGGAACGTCGCGATGGAAGGCTACGAGAGCGTGTTCTGCCTCCCGCTCGTCGTGCGTGATCACGCGATCGGGACGCTCACCCTCGCCGCGCGCCGGCGAATGGCGTTTCCCGACGCGACCCGCCAGCTTCTCGGCGTGCTCGCATCGAACGCTGCGGTGGCGATGTCGAATGCGTCGGCGGTGCGGCGACTCGAAGAGATGGCGACGACCGATCCGATGACGGCGCTCTTGAACAAGCGCGCGCTCGAAGCGGAATTCGAGCGGCGAATCCGCAGCGCCGCGCGCTTCGGCAAGAGGCTCTCGGTGATCGTGACGGACATCGACAAGTTCAAGTCGGTCAACGACACCTACGGCCACACGACCGGCGACGTCGTGATCAAGGGGCTCGCGCAAGTGCTCACCAAGGTGAAGCGCGAGACCGATGCTGTGGCGCGATTCGGCGGCGAGGAGTTCGTGCTGGTGTGCGAAGAGACCGACACCGAAGGGGCCTACGCGCTCGCCGAGCGTATTCGCACCGAACTCGCGGCGACGACGTTCGCGACCGAGATGGGTCCGTTGAAGGTCACCTGCTCGCTCGGCGTTGCCGAGTTCCCGCGCGACGGCGAGAACCGTGGCGATCTGTTCTCGCGCGCCGACGAAGCGCTCTACGAAGCGAAGCGCGGCGGACGAAATCAGACGCGCATTGCGGGGCGCCGTAACCCACCGGTGACCACGAGCACGGCTGCGCCGCCGACGACAGGTGGCAAGCGTCGCGCAGACGCAGCGTGATCGAGTTGGTGTAAAAGGCGTGGCCATGTCCGAGGGCCATTCCACCAAAGTCGTTCTCACGTCTCTTGCCGGCAACGGCGCCATCGCCATCGCGAAGTTCGTCGCTGCGTTCTTCACCCACTCCGGGTCGATGATGGCGGAGGCGATCCACACTTCCTCCGACTGCCTGAATCAGATCCTGCTGCTGGTGGGATTGAAGCAGGCGCAGGTCGGCGCGACCGAGAAGCATCCGCTCGGTACGGGGCGCGCGAGTTACTTCTGGTCGTTCCTCGTCGCGCTATTGCTCTTCTTCGGAGGCGGCGTGTTCTCGATCGGCGAAGGGGTCGAGAAGATCCTTCACCCCGAACACGTCGAGCGGGTCGTCCTCGCGTTCGCGATCCTCGGGTTCTCGCTGGTCATCGAGACCGGCTCGCTGATCCAGTGCATGAGCGAGATCCACAAGAAGCGTGGCTCGATGGGCGTGATGGATTACCTCCGCGTGACGAAGGACGCG
>CBIHQZ010001403.1:0-2124 GCA_966212315.1 uncultured Myxococcales bacterium | reverse complement strand
CATCACGAACGCTCGCGGAACACGAAGCCCCTCTTCGGACGACACTCCCTAGTCGTCACAGCGGAGTGTCGTTCGGGGAGGGGCGGGCGGCAGCCGGGGAGGGGTCTGCGCAATCGCGCGGGGGCGCGCGGGGTCTGCGCAAATCGCGCGGTGGGAAGCTGTCGATCAGTGCGCGGCGGCGGGATGGGCCGCTGCCGGATGCGCGGGTGCCGGATGCGCGGGGGCGGGATGCGCAGGCGGATGCGCCGGAGGGCGCGCGCTCGATGCGGGGGCCGCTGATGCGGCCGGCGCGGGCGGCGGCGGCGCGGGAGGAGGCGGTGCCGGCGGCGCGGGAGGCGGGGTCGCATGCGCGCTCGCTTCGACCGGCGGCGGGGTCATGTCGTTCGACGATCCCGACGAAGCACCCGGTTCGGCAGCGAGGTGATTGAGCTGCTCGGCGGTGTACATCGGCTGCGGCGTGGGGCTCGAACCACCGCATGCACCCAGCATCGACGCGACGACCGCGGCGCAGAAGACCCCCGAGAACCTCACGAACGAATGACGCATACGACGTCCCTCCGGCGCGGAAGATATCACTGACTGCTCGGGAAATTGAAAGCGCAGAGTCGGCTATTCGCTCGTCGGCACGAGCACGACGTACTCGTAGTCGACCGCGGACTCGGCAGCGCGGAAGTTCGGGACACGCGCGTTGCACAACGCACGACCCATGCACGTGGCGGTGCGCCGCAGTACGCGGACGCCGGGGAAGCTGACCGTGAGCGGATACCCCGCGGGGCCGAAGACCACGTGCATCGGAAGCCGCCCGTTCGCGTTCGCCGGTGGTCCGCATTCGAGCACGTCGTGTTCGAGCGGAATGAACGCCCGCACGATCGACGCGTTCGACGGTTCTTGCGGACACTGCGGACTCGGTGGCGGCACCGGGCGCTCGTCGTTGCCGTCGCATTCGATGTGACCGCGTCCGTCCTCGACGTACCAATGCGGTTCGACGTGCACCTCGCCAGCCGGTTGCTGCACGACGGGCGAACCGAACGCGCTGTTCGCCGTGAGCGAACCGCTCGTGCCGGACTGCCCATCGGGCGCAGGACTCGCGGACGAATCCGACGTTGTCGTCGGCATCGTTGCGACGTCCGACGGAGCGCCACTCGAATCGGGATTGCGATGGCGACGACGGCGGCGACGCGGGGCTTGATCGGTCGACGCGGTCTGCGTCGTCGTGCTGGCGGTGTCGGTCGTCGCGCACGCATCGAGCGCGGCGAACGCGACGAGAACGAACGGGGCAAAACGAGGGCCGATGCGCATCGTGCGGGTTCTACCACGAGCTTCGCGGACGGGCCGCGACGAGCGCACGCGTGCGTGACCGATGGTGAGGCGGCCGTGCGCGCTATCGATCGCCGACGCGTGCGATCAACGCGGTCAGTTCCTGATCGATGCGAGGGATCGATGCGGCGAGTTGATGGTCGTCGTCGACTTCGACGAGTGTCGCGTGTCGGTTGCGATCGACCCACGCGCGCGCGATCTGCGGCGGAACGGTCTCGTCGCGACGGCCTTGCACCACCGTGACCGGGAGCGTGACCGACGGCATCGGATCGTAGCCGTCCGCTTCGTCGAGAAAGCCGATGTGAAGCGGCAGATCGACACCACGTGCGTAATGCGGATGCACCGCGTTCCCTTCGCGCCGCCAGCGCGCCATCTCACGTGGCCCGACGCGTTCGCGCCATCGCTCTGCAATCTGGAACGCGGGGGCGATGAGCAGCAACGCGCGCACACGCGGATCGAGCGGCGCATCCGCTCCCGACGCGAGCAGCGCGGTCACGTACCCGCCGAGCGAACTCCCCGCGACGATGCACGGCGCGGGGCTCGACTCGATGCGCGCACGCACGGCCGCGAGTTGCGCGCGGATCGAGAGCGTCTCGAACGTGGGCACATTGAGATCGGGCTGATCGAACGAAATCCCACGCTTCGCGAACGACTCGGCGAGCGTGCGCCCCTTCGTCGATCCAGGGCTCGACGCGAATCCGTGCAGGTAGACCACGCGAACGGTCATGTCTCGACTCCGTGCTTGCGAAGGCGCGCGCCGATCTCGGCGAGGTCTTGCTCGGCGAGATACGGCAGCACGTCGGCCGC
>CBIHQZ010001402.1:0-2125 GCA_966212315.1 uncultured Myxococcales bacterium | reverse complement strand
CGGGTTGCCGCGCAGCGAAACTTGTTCGACGAGATCGAGCAGATCGTCGGTGCTGTTCGCCCACTGCAGTCGCGTGCTCGACACCGGGAGGATCTGCACCGCCCCCTTCGGGCCACGCGCAGCCCAGTCGAGCATCGCGCGAACCGAGGCGAGATTCGGCGAAGCACCTTCGTCGTGGGTGACGACCGCGATCTCGCCGTCTTCGGCTCGCGCCGCCAACGCCGCACGCTGCACGTCACGCTCGGTGATCTGATCGTCGCGCTCGGCGTGAACGATCGCCATCGTCGATCCCCAGCGCTCCCACGCGCCGCCAGGAAGATCGAGCCGAACGGTCTGCATGCGCGCAGGAAACACGAAGCGCAGCGGATCCGAGTGCACGGCGAGACCGATGCGCCGCAAGTGCCCGACCGTCTCGCGACGCCACGCACCGAGTGTGCGAACCGATCGTCGCAGCGAGAGGCCCCAGCGTGTCGCGACGATGCCGAACACGAAAGCGAGGAGTGTTCCGCCTACCAGTCGCTTCCAGAAGCTCCATCGGGTTTGCACGTTCACCAGCAACGCGCAGTCGTAGCGTCCCGCGGCTGCCGCGGTCGTGCACGTGTGACAACGCGCCGGCGCGAACGCGAGTGCGGCACATGCATCGACGCCCGAGGCCATGCTGCGCGCCCACGTCTCGAGTTGCTGCGCACGCTCGGCGCGAGCAGCTTCTTCGGGACGCGTGCCGGCCGGATCGAGATTCCACGGCAGTGCGCTGATGTCATCGTGCGCGGCTTCGGCCACCCGTGCGAGCGCCCGGAGATTCACCGGGAACTGCGCGATCGACCCGAGTCGTCGCGTACATGCGGAACGCAACGCAATCAACGCAGGCGGCGCGCTGTCGTTGTCGACGTGGATCAATTCGTCGGGCGATGGCTCGCCGGGAAAGGACTCGATCACCCGCACGCCGTGTGCGTGCCAGGTCGTCTCGACGTACGCCGTGCACGCGCGGAGCGAGAGATCTTCCGACGTGCGATCGAGTGTCGCGCTCTGCTCGAACCAGGAGGTCAGCGTGTTGCGCACCACGGGACCGAGCGCGCATTCGGTCGGCGGCGCGAGCGTGCGCAGCGTCTGTGCGGCGCGAAGACAACGCGCCTCGGGACCATCGGGTGACCAGAGCGCGCGCAGTTCATCCAGGTGGTTGAGTCCGCGGCTGGTCACATCGGACGGAGACGGAAGATGGCGCGTGAGCCAGTCGGGGAAGTACGACGCGCCGCCCGCGGGATCCGCGAGATGACAGGTCACGAGCTTGTCGTAGCCGGCCCGCACGACCTGCGCCCACTCGGCACGGCCGAGCGTCGGTTGCGGCGTCGGGAACTCACGGATCCAGTCGAGCACCGAAGCGGGCTCGAGCGATGCGCACTCGGTCTGCCAGATGTCGCGCACGCGCTGACGAACGATGAGCGTCGTGCTGCTCTCGAGGAAGCTCTTCAGCTGCGAGGCACGGGCGCACTCGCGAGCGTGCGAGCTGCCGTCGTCACATCCGACCAGGTCTTCGTACGTGCGCACGAAGCGCAGCGCGTCCGATTGCGAAGGCCCTGCGTCGGCGGAAGCAGGGTGGGTGTCGAGTGCGGCTTCGGCTTCACGCACGAACGCCGGATCGAGTTCGGCGCTCGACAGAAACCATTGATCGAGTGCGTCGCGGCCCTGCGCGCGCAGCGACTGGAAGAACTCGGGGGCAAGCCGGCGCACGCTCTCGACCAGCAGACGCCGGTATACGAGCGGTGCCTCCCGTGTCGTGCCGGCCAGACGCCCGGCGAGCACGTCGATCTCTCCGCGGTACTGCGCGGGGGGAGCGCGCAGTTGATCGGCATCGCCACGCGAGTACGCATCCAGGCGGAGCAACGTCGCGCGGCCGTTACGCCACGATGTGATCAATTCGTTCGCGGCGCGCTGATTCTGCGGCGCCACACACGCGGGCACGGCGGGCAGTTCGGACCGCATCTGCGCGACGTCCGCGACGATCTCGCCCGTCGTCGCGCACAGTCGCTGTTGCTGGCTCTGACAGGTCGCGGTCGCGTGGTTGGCGGGCTGGAGTTTGCGCCGAACCGCGCAGAGGTCGGCGTTGAGATTGTCGGTGCGGGTGTGA
>CBIHQZ010001401.1:0-2129 GCA_966212315.1 uncultured Myxococcales bacterium | reverse complement strand
CGATCACGAATAGCCGAAACGCGGGTACGATGCCGGCGATGCGCACCCGACGCCTCGCATGGTTCTGGGCCGCGACGATGGCTGCATGCGCCGGTGGCGTCACACCGCGCGATGGTTCCGCCGACGATGCGAGCGTCGACGCGTTCACGGCCGATCGCGCCGCACCCGATGTGAACGACGCCGCTTCATCGGACGACGTTCCCACGTGTGCAACGCCGTGTGGCTCGACCTGTTGCGCCGGCACCGACCGCTGCGACACCGCGAACGGCCGCTGCGTCGAATGCGTCGCCACGTCCGACTGCGCGGCGCGTGACTATTGCGATCTCACGACGCACACGTGCGACGAGACCTTCCGCGTCGCGACGTACAACATCCTCGGTGCGCACTTCACCGATGCTGGGAGCCCCATCTGTCTCGGCATGACGGGCGATGCGTGTTCGTCGCTACGCGGCCGCAACACGATGGCCGTGATCCGCGGACGCGCGGGGTTCGAGGCCTTCGACATCGTCGGCGTGCAAGAGATGGAGCGCGAGCAGTTCATCCAGATCGGACAGGGATTGAGCGGCGTCGATCCCGCCTATCGCGACGAGTCGTTGAAGTACGACCGTCATCCGCAGGTCGTCGACGCGAACTACCTCACCGACAACATCGACGACTTCGCGCGCACGATCTACTGGCGCCGCGACCGATTCGATCGCGTGACTTCCGGACGCATCACGTACCCCACCAACGACGGCACCAACGTGGGTGTCAGCCGACCGAGCTACGCGCCGTGGGTGCAGTTGCGGAGTCGACGAACGGGACGAGCGTTCTTCGTGCTGAACCATCACGCGGCTGTCACGACCGTGAACCAGTACCGGTCGACCGCATCGGCGCTGTTCCGCGAACAGACCGCGCGCATCGTGACGGCGTGGGCGACGGACATCCAGAATCGGATGCACGTCCCGGTGATCATCATGGGCGACTTCAATTCGACCTTCGTGCTGCGGAGCACGCCACCGCACGACGACGACATTGCGTACGCGGGGAATCGCGCGCGGCTTCCGTACTGCGTGATGACGGCGAGCGGTGTGCTCGCGAACGCACAAGACGCGGTGGCCGGACTGAGCGGGCCGTGTCCGACGCTGGTCGGAGCAGCGGTGGATCATCTGTACGTCACCGACGATCTCCACGTGGAAGCACTCGTGCGCGTCGTGAAGGGCAATCCCGCCACGACGCCGCCGACGGATCTTCTCAGTCACGCGTCGGATCACGCGCCGGTCTACGCCGACATCGGCATTCCGCCGCGTCCGTGAAAGGGCACGGCGGAACATGTCGCTACGACGTCGCAGCGATTCTCAGTAGTTGATATAGCCGACGCGAAGATCCGCGCCGCCCGCCGTCGCGCGCAGCGGCGTGACGTCGCAACCGGTGGTGGTACCCGCGGCGTCGACGTGAACCATCACGTCCGCGACGCGCCAGGTCGTGTCCGCCGCCGAGCAGCCTCCACCGCCGGGAAGTGTGACCGTGTCGGGTGCCGCACCGACAGTGCCGCGCAAGAAGCCACCGCAGTACACGTTCACGAGCGGATGCGTGCTCGGGCCCGCGCAGTCGTGGACCATGATGCGGAAGTGCTGTCCGTCGCGCGGTTGGTCGGCGTTGATGTTCTCGATGTAACCGTGACGCGGCTCGGCCGACGATCCGTGACCGTCCAAGTCGATGCGCGGATTCGGGCAGCTCCCCATCTGCGTCCACGTCGCACCGCCCGGGCCGCCGCTGCAACGCGCGAGAGGACCGGGCGCGTAACCCCAGTTCACGCGCGGAAGCCCGCGCAGACTCGGTGCGCAATCGGCCCAGTTGCACGAGTTGATCAGCGTGACGCCGCTCTGCGTGACCTGTGAGCGGCTGTTGAACCACGGGGTCGTCGTGTCGGGTTCGTGCAGATAGAGATCGAGATCCGACGTGCCCGCGGTCGACGTGGTGGGGCGCCAACACAGTTCCACGCGAAGGCCTTCGCCCGCGATGTGAACGACGAACGTGCACGTGAGCATCGTGCCGTCGGCGGTCGTGACGCGCATCGTGACCGTGTAATCGCCCGAGAGTGCGGGGGTGAATTGCAGTTGCGGGGCGGTCAGCGAGCCCGCCGTGAA
>CBIHQZ010001400.1:0-2131 GCA_966212315.1 uncultured Myxococcales bacterium | reverse complement strand
CCCGACGAGCGACGCAGCGATCGACGGCGCGACTGCCGATCGCACCGAGACGTCCGTGCCCGCGGACGTCGGCACCGACGTCGTCGTCGCCACCGACACTGCACTCGACGCGCCGATCGCTGCGGATGCCGGCACCGACGCGGGATCAGCGCTCGGGTTTCCCATCGTCGATCCACCCGCCGGATACGACGGGCTCGCGACCAGCCCCGCGCTCCGCGTCGAAAACGCGACGGCGCGAACCGTCTCGAATCTGTCGATCACCAGCGACTCGGGCGACTGCCTCGTCGTCACCGGCGGCAGCGACATCGTGCTCGAGCATCTCTCGATCGGTCCGTGCGCGGGCAATGGCATCTACCTCACCGGCAACGTCCAGCGCGTGACGATTCGCGACGTGTACGTGCACGACGCGGTCGGCGCGGGCGTGTCGGGTTACGAAGCGCACGGGGTGACCATCACCGATTCACACTTCGCGCGAGTCTCCAGCGGCGCGTACTTCGACCGATGCGACGCGATCCGATTCGAGCGGAACAGCGTGCTCGATGTGCGCGGGCCGTTTCCGCGCGGTCAGGTGATCCAGTTCAACAATGTGCGCAGCGCCGGAAATGCGGTGCGATGCAACGTCGGTGAGAATCGCGCGGGCGAGTCCAATCCCGAGGACGCGATCAACATGTTCGAATCCGCCGGCACCGCGTCGGACCCGATTCTCATCGAGGGCAACCGAATCCTCGGCGGCGGTCCGAGCATGTCGGGCGGCGGGATTCTTCTAGGCGATGGCGCCGGGCAATACATGGTCGCGCGCGACAACACGGTGATCGATCCGGGGCAATACGGCATCGCAGTCGCGGGCGGCGATCACCTCACGATCCACGGAAACCGCGTTCTCGCGCGACAGCAGCCGTTCACCAATGTCGGCGTCTACGTATGGGATCAGTACAACTCGCCGTGCAACACGATCGAGGTGAGCGACAACCGGGTCCACTGGATCAGTCGCGACGGCACGCAGAACTCCTACTGGAACGGAGACAACTGCGGCACCGTGATCGAGACCGGCAACGACTTCGCAGCGACGCTCTCGCCTGACGAGATCCACGTCGTCCCCGCGTCGTGTCGCTGACGTCGTCGAGATCGCTCGCGGCGATCGTGATGCTCGCGTCGCTCTCGTGCACGCACTCGATGCACGTGCGCGCAGCGAGTGATGCGCGCGGCGTCGCAGGCCTCGAATGGCTGGCAGGGCGCTGGGTGTCGCGGACCGGCGCAGGGTTTGCCGAGGAGTCGTGGACCACGCCGGCCGGTGCCGCGATGCAGGGGAGTGGTCGCGTGGTCGAACACGAGCACACCACGTTCTTCGAGTTCATGACGATCGAGGCGAGCGACGCGACGTTGGTCTTCACCGCCTATCCGAACGGGCACCCGCCGACGCGATTCACCGTGGCGTCGCAGCGGCGTGGTGAAGTCGTGTTCGAGAATCGCGACCACGATTTTCCCAACCGCATCACCTACCGCCTCGAGCCCGACGGGCGTTTGTTCACCCGCGCCGAGGGGACGGAGAACGGTCGCGCCGTCGTCGACGACACGCGTTTCGATCGCGCGGATTGAAGCTCGGCGTCGATGCGCCCATCCGATGACGAGCCGGCGAGAGATCGATCGGATCTCGCAGGCGACGCGCCCGCGGCAACGCGGCGCATCCCGTCATCGTCGCTCGACCGTTGCGTGTGACAGACGCGGGCATCAGCGCGGCGCGTGCCGTAGAATCCGGCCGTGCAGACGCGCAGTGCGTGGCGATGGTGGTGCGGATCGATCGCGGTGCACGCGACCGTGATGCTCGTCGCTCATCGATTCGCTCCGCATCCGCGCACCGAGTCGTCACCCGGCGCACCGCTCGAGATCGAGTTCGTGCCGGCGCGTCCGCCTTCGACGCCGGGCGCTCCTGCCAACGCCGCGCCCGCGAACACCGCGTCGGCTGCGATCGTGACGCCGCCCACGCCCGATGCGCTGGGCGGTGCGCACGCCGCGCAGAACATCGACACGCGTGAACGAGGCGAGCGCGGCGACGGACGATCGCTCGAGCCCGGTCAGCGACTCGCGGAGCGCGCGGAAGGCGTGAATCTGTCGCCGCTCTTGTTGAACACCC
>CBIHQZ010001399.1:0-2132 GCA_966212315.1 uncultured Myxococcales bacterium | reverse complement strand
CCTTCGTCGGCGAGGTCCACCACGAGACCTCGCATAGAGCGTCGGTTCGAGCGGAACGCACCGTGTGGAAACTGCTGCTCGATCGGAGTCGGCGAAGGCCGATGCCTCAACGGTAGCCCGCCAATTCATTGGCAGGGCGATCCGCACCGCTGCGCCACCACTCACCCGCCGGGATGCGCCGCGTGCGTCCGCTCGATGCGACGATCGGGCACCAGCCACATGAGCGCGACGGCGACGAAGCATACGTGCGCGATCCACGGACGCACGAATGCGGCAGGGATCGCGAAGACATAGAAGCCCAGCGAGGCCTTTTCCTTCCACGTGTTTCCCACGGCCCTCGCCAGTTCCGAATCTCCGCCGTCCGCCGCGATCATCACGCGCTGGAGAATCCAGTACGCGCCGGCTGCCATCAGCAATGGCACCCCGAAAACCGCGGTGGGAAGCGCATCGAAGTGATTCTCACCCATCCAACCCGTGGTGAACGGGATGAGCGAGAGCCAGAACAGCAGATGCAGATTCGCCCACAGAACCTTGCCGTTCACGTGGCGCGCGGCGTGGAGCATGTGGTGGTGATTGCTCCAATAGATCCCCAGGTAGATGTAGCTCAGCACATACGTGAGAAACACCGGTAGCAGCGGGCGGATATCGGCCCACCGGCCGCCGTGTGGGACCTTCAGTTCCAACACCATGATCGTGATGAGAATGGCGATCACCCCGTCGCTGAACGCCTCGAGACGCGTCTTGCTCATGCCTCGACCTTCGCACAGCCGGAGCATCCCGAACGAGATTCGAGGCGCATCGCGTCACGCGCCGATCTCGCACGTGCGGCAAACGTCGTCGCGCACCGGACGATCGCGCGCTGATATCGTCGACCGATGAAATTCCGATCCTGGTCGGCCTTCCTTTCGCTCTCGGCGATGGCGACTCACTGCGGTCCGACGACGAACACGATGGACGCCGCGGTCGACGTTGCGACCGACGCGCTCACCGACATCCAGACGCCGCGTTGTCCGGACGGCATCACGGATCTCGCCGCCGGCAGCGTCGAGGGCCACGCGCAACCGCTCGCGTCGAGCGCCACCGAAGCGCGCGCGGGACGCATCCTCGCCGCGCAGATGCCGCACGATCGCACCGGGCTCACGTTCGCGCGGGCGGGTGATTACCTCCTCGCGAACGACCGCATCGGCGCGCTCATCGCCGCGGCCCGCCCCGTCGACGGATACATGCCGTGGGGTGGCAAGGTCGTGACCATCGCGCGCGTTCGCAACGGCGCACTCGTCGACGCGGCCGACTTCAACGAAGGAACGTTCGCGGCCGGGCGCTTCATCGTGCAAGCCGACTCGGTGACCGTCATGAACGACGGCAGCAACGGCCAGCCCGCGGTCATCCGCGCGATCGGCCCGCTCGCTGCGATTCCGTTCCTCGACGAGTTCGCGCGCCCGCTCGCGCCGTTCAACTTCGGTGACCTTCGCGTCGCGCTCGATTACCAGCTCTCCGCCGGCGCCGATTCGGTCGACGTGTTCGCCACCTTCGATTCGCGCCGCGTGCCGATGACCGAGATCCGCCCCGTCATCCACGGCTTCTTCCAGGGCTACCGGATGCATCGCTTCGGGCCCGCGCCCGAAGGATTCGCCACCGACTTCTCCACCGGCCAGCGTTACGTCGCGTACGTCGACGACAGCGCCGCGAGCTTCGCGTGGAGCGCGCCGAACAACATGCTCACGCAGTGGGTGAGCGAGTCCGGCTTCGACGCGTTCGCGACCTCCTCCATCCAGCTCCCCGGCTGCATGCAGACGCGCGTTCCGATCGTGCATCTCACCGTCGGCGGCCCCGGCCTCGACGGCCTCGTGCAATCGCTCGCGCGCGAAGAGAACCGCATGCTGCGCGAGATCCACGGCACCGTCACCGATGCGATCGGCGGCCCGGCGGGGAGCGTTCACGTGCATGCCACCTCGAGCGACGGCAACACGTACTTCACTCGCGCGGACACGGCCGCGGACGGAACGTTCACGCTTCACGTCCCGGCACCCGAGGCGGCGCGCATCACGGTGTGGCGACTCGGCGAACACGTGGTGGGCCCGGTCGATGTGCCGGTCGCGGATGACTATGTGTCGGTGGCCGCGCGCTTTCTC
>CBIHQZ010001398.1:0-2135 GCA_966212315.1 uncultured Myxococcales bacterium | reverse complement strand
GGGCGTGTGGTTCATGACCTGTGCGACGTCGGCGCGAATCGTCTGGCAGATGTCGAGGCGCTCACCCGTCGGCGCGAACGAACTGCTCGAATGCTGCGCGTCGGAGTCGGGCGTCCGAGCGACGCTGGCGGTCGACTGTTCGTGATGGCCGACGGCGAGATCCGATGCGCACGACACGAGCACGATAGCGAGCGCGACGGGCCCGATCGGACGAAGACGATTCGTGAGAGCCATCGGGCGACTCTATGTCTTTTCCGTGGGTCGTTCGCGTGCACGGGCGCTCGTCGCGCGCTTGGCGACACGCACTCACTCCGCGAGCGGAAACGATTTCGATACTTCGTACAGAACGATCGCGGCCGCAGTGGTGAGGTTGATCGATCCGCCGATGCCGTCGCTCGGGATCTCGATGCAGTGATCCGCGATCGCGAGGATGTCCGCGGAGACGCCGCGTCCCTCGGCGCCGATCACGAGGCACAGCGGCCCGCTCGGACGGAGCGCGTCGGGTGGAACGCTCGCATCGGCGAGTTCGACCGCCGCGATGGCGTACCCGTCAGCGCGACTCTCGCGCACCACATCGATGGCATCGCGCCCGCTCGCCCATGGCACCCACGACAGCGTTCCCGCTGCTGCCGAGACCAGCCGCCGCTTGTGGATCTCGAGATCGAAGCCGCACACGTAGAGCTTCTCCACGCGCCACGCATCGCAGAGACGGAACATGGTGCCGATGTTCGCCAGTCGCTCCACGCCATCGAGCACCACGCGGATCGGGCGGCGCGGGAGGGCGCGGAAGACGTGGCGATCGGGGCGTGGGCGCGAAGGCATCGCCCGCGCTTCTACTGCGCATTGGCGCGGATCGCGGACGCCAGAAACAACAAACCCCTGGAACCTTTCGATCCCAGGGGCCGGTTGTCTGCGGTGCGAGGAGGGGGACTTGAACCCCCACGGCTGTTAACCGCTAGCACCTCAAGCTAGTGCGTCTGCCAATTCCGCCATCCTCGCGAGCGGGCGGGAGGTATGCGTCAGAGGCTCGAAGGTGTCAACAGTCCATTTCGGGTCGACGGTCTGCGCTTCAATTGGACGGATACGAGGCCAGGGTGAAGTTGAATCCCGTGCCGCTGGGCGACCCTTCCGGCTGCGGAAAGTTCCCGACCTGCGCCGCGTCGACCGCCGCCTCGTAACGCACCGCACCGTCGCGACGATGCAGGACGATGCGCACGGCTTCGACGCTCTCCGGGATCGAGAACGACTGCACGCGCCTCGAGTCGGGATTGCTCGTCACGTTCTGCGGCTCGGTCGACATCACCGTCCCCGTTCCGCGAACCACTTCCATCGACACGTTGCCGACGGGGCACGGATCGCGCGGGTCGTCGGGGTTCGGCTGATGACATCCCGGGAGCAGCGCCCACACGTGGCGCCCGGCCGGGAGGGTGCTCATGCCGTACCCGCCGGCGTTCGAAGGCGGCGTGAAGAGCCACACGCGCATTCGTTCCATCATGTGGCACGCCTCGATGCACGGAATGGTGATCACGCGCGCCGTGTCGGGCGGCGTCGCCGCCGTTGTTCGACCACCGCCTCGTCGTTGTGCCCACGATGCGCTGCCCGCTACGAGCAACGTTGCTGAAACCAGTGCCACCGTTGTGGCGGTTCGGATCTTACGGTTCATGCCGCGCCTCCGCGTTGACCGGGTTCCTCGTTCGTCGCACGGCCCCGCGCACGCGCCACGAACGAGATGGATGCCTGACTGGATGGGCTCAATGTACCCCGCGAAATGCGAGGCGACCAATCGGCGCCAGGCGTCCGGTCGATGACGCACGCGCACGGTTGCCGCAGATCATCCGGCACGTTAGGCACTCCGGCATGAGTGCGCAGGAACCGGTGCGTTTGACGAAGCTCTCTCACGGCGCCGGCTGCGCCTGCAAAGTGCGCGCGTCAGACCTCGCCGAAGTGTTGCGAGGATTTCCGAAGATCGCGGACCCGAACGTTCTCATCGGTCTCGAGAATCCCGACGACGCGGCGGTGGTGCGGCTCACCGACGATCTCGCGCTGGTGTTCACGACCGACTTCTTCACGCCGATCGTCGACGACGCGCGCACGTTCGGTCGCATCGCGGCGACGAACGCGATCTCGGATGTGTA
>CBIHQZ010001397.1:0-2135 GCA_966212315.1 uncultured Myxococcales bacterium | reverse complement strand
CAACGCACGAAAAAGGCACCCTGCTACTTGCCTAAGACAGGGGCGCGCGGCAGCGCTCACCATTGGTCACGAATGTGCGCGCGGCGCTCGCCCGACGGATTCCCGGCGGGTGAACCCGCGGCAACGACTCCTAAGCTTCGCCTGCGCGAAGCTCGCGGTGACTGCGAGTTGCCTTCGATCTCTTCGGACCAGACCATCGGTGTGTTCGATGCGACATCGCGAGCCTCACGAAGGTGAGGTTTCGGAGGCGTTGCCGTGGCTTCAGCCGCCGGGCCCAACGCAGCGCGAGGACACATTCGTGACCAATGCTCAGGCGGCAGCGGGGTGAGGTTCCGCGTCGCGATGGACTCCGACGGCGCTCGGCGATAACAAGGGCGCAATGAGCATCCTCGTTCATGTCACCGAAGGCACGAGCCACGCCGTTCTCACCGACGTCGCCGAGATCGAGCAGTATCTCGGCCGCAAGGACGTCACGATGTGGATCGATGCCGATGACGAGTCCGACGCGGTGCGCGATCTGCTCCTCGAGAAACTCAAACTCCATCCACTCGTCGTCGAAGACATCTTCTCGGATCGGATCACGCCGAAGATCGAGGAGTACGACGAGTTTCTCTACATCGTGATGCACGGCGTTCGTCGCGACGGTGAGTCACCCGAGGCGATCTGCACCGTCGAACTCGACATCGTCATCGGCGACAACTGGGTGTTCACCCACCACTCGTATGGCCTCCGCACGATCGAAGACCTCCGCGCGGAGTTGAAACGCAACTGCAAGATCCTCGTGAAGGGGCCGGCCTTCGTCGCGCACGCGTTGGTCGATCGCCTCACCGACTACTACCTCCCGGTGATGGATCGCTTCGATGACGAGATCTCGGATCTCGAGAAGGACGTTGTCGAGACCGTCCCGAACGACGCCATCGCGCGGATCTTCGCGATGCGTCGATCGATCCAACGATTGCGCCGACTGTCGATCCATCAGCGCGACACGCTGCTCCGTCTCGCGCGCGGTGAGTTCGATCGCATCCCGGCCCCCGCACTGCCGTTCTACCGCGACGTCTACGACCACTTCGTTCGCATCGCGGATCTCGCGGACAGCTATCGCGAGCTGCTGACGTCCTCGCTCGAGACGTACATGTCCGTGACCGCGAATCGCACCAACGAGATCATGAAGGTGCTCGCGATCCAGTCGACGCTGATGCTTCCACTCACGTTCATCGCCGGTGTGTACGGGATGAACTTCGATCACATGCCCGAGCTGCACTGGAAGTACGGCTACGCATTCGCGCTCGGCTTGATGGCGCTGACGGTGCTCGGACTGCTGGTGTATTTCAGACGCCGCGGCTGGATCGGCCGGGGTCACTGATAGCGTCCGGTTCGCGCGCATGCGATCGTCCTGACGTGACGGCCGTATCGTTCCGCGCCCTTCTCGTCGCGCTCGGCGCGTGTCTCTCCGCCGCATGCAAGGCGTACGACCGGTCGCAGTACGCGCAGTTGGTCGACGGTGGCGGCGATGGCGACGCACCCACCGATGCGAATCGCGTCGACGTCGCTGACGCGCGCGATGGCGCCGCGACCTGCGCGCCGCCGCTCACGGAATGCGGCAGCCGGTGTGTCGACCTGACCTCGTCGCCCACCGATTGCGGGGCATGCGGAGCGGCGTGTCCGGGCACGACTTGTTCGAACTCGCGGTGCACCAACGACTGCCTCTTCGCGCGACTCGACTGCGACAGCAACGCGGCGAACGGCTGCGAAGTCGACGCGGTCACCGACAGCGCGCACTGCGGTTCGTGCGCGCACGCGTGCCCCGCCGGCGTTTCGTGTGTGCAGGGCGCGTGCGCGACGAGCGGAACAACGACGGTCGGTTCGCCCTGCGTTGCGGCGACCGATTGCGCGGCGGGGTTCATCTGCCTCACCGATGCGATGGGATTCCCCGGCGGCTACTGCACGAAGATCTGCCCGGACGGCTGTCCGGAGGGCTCGACGTGCTCTTCGTACGGGTTCTGCGCGCCGCTCTGCACGGATGCGTCCATGTGCCGCTCCGGGTACTTCTGCGCGGGGAGCGGAACACAGCGCGGATGCCTTCCGCAGTGCACTTCGATCGCCACCTCCGGAGCCAACCTCTGCGGCGCAGCGCG
>CBIHQZ010001396.1:0-2140 GCA_966212315.1 uncultured Myxococcales bacterium | reverse complement strand
GCCGGCGCGGCCATCGCGTTCCTCGCCTACCAGGTCGTCGGCGAAACCATCGGCAACGCGGTGTGCGAATCGGTGAACGTGCGTCGCCCCGGCACCATCTGGCTGCCGATCGTGCTCGCCGAGTCGAACCTCGGATGGCTGCGCATCGCAGTGCTCACCGGCACGCCGCTGCTCCTCGCGTTTCTCACCGGCTGGTTCCTCTTCGAAGTGTGCGTCGCGAATCTCTCCGACAGCTCCGCCGACCGCACGACCGGCCTCAAGCGTTGGTTCACGGTGAGCACGCTGGTCCTCGCCGGGCTCGCCGTCGGTGCGATCGCGAGTGCGACCGACCGCAGCGGACGATCACTCGCCGCGATCAATTCGATCCTCACCTACATGCTGTTCGCGCTGCTGTGCGCGTTCGTGTTCCAAGGCGACGAGATCATCGCGCCGCGTCGCGTGCGCCTGATGTGGAAGGCCGGTCGCGCCGGTGTGTTGCGCCGATTCTTCGGCCCCGGTGTGACCACGTCAGCGGCGTTGCAACTGCTCTGCACCACGCTCGCGATCGGCGTGATCAGCATCGCCGGTTTGTTCCTCGCACTCGACGAAGAGTACGGACCCGCGGCCGCGCCACTCGGCATCGTCGCCATCGCCCTCCCCGCCGCCATCTTCATTCTGTTCGGCGTCGGACTCGCGATGTGGCTCCGCGTGCGGTTCGGACAAGCGGTCGGACGCGTCGTCCTCGCGCTCACGCTCATCGTGCTGTGGCTCGCGCCCTACGCGGCCGCCACCATTCTCGGCGGCAGCGACACCAGTCCCGACAGCCTCGTGCCGTACCTCGCGGCACCCTCCCCTTCGTTCGCGCTCGATCTCGCGCGCAAGATGGTCGCCGATCAGTTCGAAGCGAAAGCCATCATCGTCGAACTCGGTTGCTGCGCGTTCTATGCGATCGCGGGACTCGCACTGCTCTCGGCAGCCGCGGTGAAAGCCGATCGTCTCATCGCGACGCTCGACGCCGACGCGGCCCGCATGGACTCGCTCATCGCGCAGGAGGAAGTGCGGCGATCCTCGGTGCCGAGTGCGCCGATCGCGCCGATCGCACCGACCCGCGCGCCGAGTGCACCGGTCGCGAGCGCGCCGCCGTCGGGTGCGCTCCCTGATTTCGCGCCACACAGCAACCCGCCTTCGCTTGATTCGCCCGCCGTCCCTGCGAAACTCGCGAACGCTGCGCCGGTCGAGCCCGCATCGACGACGACCGCGAGCGTCGAACCGGCGATCGCGCGCGAACCGGGCGAGCGACACACGCCGATCGCCGGCACCCCCGCGATGTCGGTGATCACACCCGAACCGCCGGCACCGAAGAGTGACGAAGGCGGCGGCAACAACGGAAGCGCGGCGAGCTGAGCGCATCGCATGGCGAACCTGCTCGATCCTGCGTTCGTGCGTGAACTCGAAGCGCTGCGCCGTCGATTGATGGTGCGGGTGGCGTCGGGCGGCGCGGGTGAGCATCTCTCGCGTCGCAAGGGCGGGAGCGCGGAGTTTCTCGAGCATCGTGCGTACGCGCCCGGCGACGATCTGCGTCGCGTCGACTGGCTTGCGTACGCGCGCACCGGCGAACCGGTGGTGAAGCTGTTTCGTGCCGAAGAAGATCTGATCATTCGCATCGTGCTCGACGCGAGTGCGTCGCTCGAAGGCGAGAAGCTCGACGTCGCGAAACGCATCGCCGCCGCAATGGGCTACGTGGGACTTGCCGCGAGCGAACGCGTGCAGGTGTTCCCGTACGCGGACGCGATGCGCATGCCTTCGAAACCGGTGCGTGGTCGCGGTGGTCTTCCGACCCTGCTCCGCACGCTCGAATCGGTCGAGGCGGAAGGCCGCACGCATCTGGCCGGCGCGGTCGAAGCGGCAACACGCACCGGACGCCCCGGGATGCTCGTGGTGATCAGCGACTTCCTCGATGGTTCATCCGGCTTCGAGCGCGCGTTGCGTTCGGCCCGCGCGTCGGGGCACGACGTGGTGCTCGCGCAGGTGCTCACCCGCGAAGAGATCGCGCCCACGCTTCGCGGTGACGTGATGCTCGAAGACGCGGAGACGGGCGAGACGATGACCCTCACCGCGGATGCCGACACGATCGAGGCGTATCTCGCGCGGCTCGCAGGGC
>CBIHQZ010001395.1:0-2144 GCA_966212315.1 uncultured Myxococcales bacterium | reverse complement strand
GACGTGTGGATCACCGGAGGCACCGCAGGTTATTCGACCAACGGCGAGCTCTACGTCGGGCACTGGGACGGCGAGCGTTGGTCGACCACGCGCGTCGGCCGCCAGGCCCTCAGCCACCCCGTGGGACTCTGGGCACGAATTCGGGCGACCGAACGAGACGACGTCTGGCTTGCGGGCGTGCTCGCGGAGAACTCGGACGCCATGCACTTCGACGGCATCGAGTGGCGCGGCCTGCCGGACTGGTCGATTGGCGACATTAGCGGCGCCAGTCGCTGCGACGTGTGGTTCCTCACGGCGGACGGTCCATCGCGATGGGACGGCGCGACGCTGCACGGCCCGACTCAGCGAGGCCGCGATCCACTGAGTGCCATCTGGAACGGGGGCAATGGTCGTGTCGTCGAAACCACGCCCGATGGCACCGTCCTCCTTCGCGGATGGTGATCGCGACGCCGCACATCGTTGTGACTCCGCCCCACTGGTACGCTGCCCCGATGCGATCGACCCTGCGCGCCCTCCTGCTCCTCCTCGCGTCGACGCTCACCGCATGCGCGAGCGAACCCATCCCCTGCGGCAGCACCTCGTGCACCGGCGGCGAGATCTGCGTGCGCCCCTGCTGCGGCGGCGCACCGCTTCAATGCATCACGCCCGACGCGGGCGGTTGCCCAGCGGGGACCACGGTCGGCACTTGCTTCCGTAACGGATCGCCAAGCTCGGGATGCGTCGAGCAATGCGTTCCCGCGGCGCCGTTCTGCCGCCCGACGCCTACGTCTTCGGAACAGCCGTGCGGCCCCGGCGGCGGTCAATTGCGCGACGGCGTGTACGACTGCATCTGCGCGTGACGATGAGACCGATGAGCACCCGCGTCGCGTTCGCATTCACCATCGCCCTCGCCGCCACCCTTGCCGCGTGCGCGCCCGAGTGGTTCACGCTCGAGCCGAGTCCCGCGACATGCCCCCGCGACGCGCTGCCGGCAGGCGCGTGCAGCGCGCCCGCCGATGCGTGCACGTACGTCGAGAACACCGGCACCTCGAGGCGCGCTCCGCGCTATCAACGCTGCGTGTGCACTGCGAACACGTGGACGTGCACCGTAAGCCTCGGCCCGCCGGGTGCGTGAAGTCCGCTCGGCGCAGCGCCCCTGAACCAGCGAACGGGTCCCGTGCACGGTGATCGGTGCGACGACAATCTCTGGTTCTCGACGACGACGCGCGTCGAACACTGGAACGGCCGTGAGCGCGCGGTCGTGTCGAACACGCCGGCGTACCTCTCGACCGCGCCACCGAGCATCACCGTCACCGCGCGCTTCGCGCAGGCGAAGCTTCGGAATCGTTGTCGCGGGTTCACCCGCCGGGCCTTCTCGCTCCCCGCACCCTCGCCTCGATCGCCTCGCCATTCGGCCGTCCACCACTCTGCCGATAGAGCACCCGCCCGCTCGCATCGAGCACCAGATACGTCGGCAGCATCGTCACGCCGTACTGCGCCGCGAACCGCGCGCCTTCATCGCTCTGCGCATCGATGCGCGCGAAGCGAGCGACATCACGGAGTCGGTGTTCGAGACCGTCGACCGACGGTCGGGCCATGAGGCAGGCCGTTCACCAGTTCGAATAGACGTCGACCAGCAACGGCTTCCCCGCCGCCGCACTCGCCGCCATCACGCGCGACGGGTTGTCTCCATGCCCCGGTCGCAACGCGAAGTACGCGAGCAACACCGCACCAATCTGCGCGGGCAGCGCATACCGACGCAGCTTCGCACCACGCATCCCTTCCTTGCGCCCCTCGACCCAGATCCCCGCCGCGAGAAGCGCGGCACACGCGGCGAGCAGCGAATACGTGATGAACGGGTGCATCGTGGTCCTCGATTCATGCCGCGCAGCGCTCCACCCGGCAAGCCCCTCGCACGATCACCCGATCACAACGAGCACTCACGAAACAGCAACCGGCGAGTGCCCCTCTTCGGACGACACTCCCGATTGATCAATGCGCAGTGTCGTTCGGGGAGGGGCGACCAGTCACCGAGCCCGGTGATGGGGAGGGGTCTGCGTGCACTCTGAACGCGCACTCACCCGAACACCCACCGCCGAAACAACTCCAACCCCTCCGCCAGCGCCGCCCGATCGGTCCACTCGTTGCGCTGATGCGCTTGCGAC
>CBIHQZ010001394.1:0-2147 GCA_966212315.1 uncultured Myxococcales bacterium | reverse complement strand
GGTGATCGATTCGCTCGATCGTCGCAGCAAACTGTTTGAGTCGCTCGGCCGCTCGGGCGTACGCGGCGCGAATCGCGCGAACTTCGTTCGATTCAGGCGCTAGATCGGCTGCGCGCTGGCCTAGTTCCTTCGAGATGCGCAACGCTACTTCGCGGAGATCGCGCAGCGACTCCTCTTCGCATGGGTTCAGGCGGGCGGACAGATCAACGCGCGCGGTGCTGTTTTCCCGGATGGTCATCGGGCCAGCATCGTAACCCCCTCAAACACGGCGTAACGCGCGCGTAGCGCGCTGCTCCCCGGAGCGAGCACGCATGCGGGCGGAGGCACTTGATGACCTACGCCTACGAATCCGCGTCGTTCAATCACATCATCACGCTCGCGCGCTGGACCGAGCAGGAAGCGCGCGGGGTTCTCTCCGGGCTCGCCGTGTCCGGGCTCGGCGTCGCCGAGTTCGCGGCGCGCCATTCGATCCAGGCGCAACGCATCTATCTATGGCGTCGCAAGATCGCAGGAGGCGCCAAGCAACTCGCGACGACGTCGCCCATGTTCCTCGAGATCGACACGCATGCGCGCTCGTCGACATCCCGCGACACGACCCGCTACGAGCTGGTCACCAAGCATGGCGACACGCTGCGCATCGACGGCGCGATCGACGCGCAGGCGGTTCGCACGCTGTTCGAGATTCTCCGCCAAGGCCGCCCGTGCTGAGCCTGCCGTCGACGGTCCGCGTGTTCGTCGCGACGCATCCGGTCGATGGTCGCAAAGGCATCGATGGTCTCTCCGCGCTCGTACGATCCGGGTTGGGTCACGATCCGCTGAGCGGCGCGCTGTTCGTATTCTTCTCGCGTCGTCTGGATCGCGCTCGCGTTCTGTACTTCTCGCACAACGGCTACTGGTTGCTCTGCAAACGACTGGAGCGCGGCCGCTTCGCGCTCCCGTGGGATCCGAACGCGGGACTCGCGTTGCACAGCGTCGAGATCGCACAGCTGCAGTTGATCCTGGAAGGCATCGATCTCCGCGATGCGCGGCATCGCCCTCGATGGACTCCGGCGACGCCGCGCAGCTGACAATCGCGACAATCAATCAGCACAAACAATCGACGTCGATGCGCCGATTCGCGTGAACGAAAACGCGAGATTGAGCGTCGTATGTTCCGCTCGATGGCACGCGCACCCCGCATCGATACCAAGCGACTCGACGTCGACGGCTTCGAGGCCTGGCTCCGCTCGCAGCTCTCTGGCGCTGCGCTCACGGCGGTCGTCGTGGTGATCATGCAGGTCGTGCGCGCGCTTTTGAGTGATCGGTTCCACCGAGGCCATCGTAAAGTGTGGCATGGCTGCTTGGGAACTAGTCACAAGGGTCGTTCGGAATTGTAGGCCCGAATGTTTTTCGCGACGACGACGATGTGATCCCGGGTCCCCTGGCGATCCCCCTTCGCCTTAATTCTCAAGCCGAGGAATTGCAGATGCGGGATCCACGATCCGACTTGCTCCAGGTCGCAGAAGACGCCCTTCGACGTCTGGGCCAGGCTGGCGCTGCGAGCGCAATTGTGCGTGCGGAGGAATCGACGACGTTGAGTGTCGATAAGGGCGATGAGCCCCATACCGATGTGGGCCAGACATTTTACAGCATCTACGCGCGGGCTTCGGACGGTCGCCGTACCGCGCATGGGACCACCTCCGAAGGAACGATCGCAGGAATTGAGCAACTCGTCCGATTGATTTTGTCTAATCTCTCGGATTCGGAAGAGCACGATGCGGCGTCGATTCCAGAATCTCTCGATCGCCCTCCCGTCGACAGCGACCTTCAGTTGTTCGACGCGTCGCTCGCGGACTTGACCGCAGCCGAGGCCGAAGCGCTGGCGGCCGCTGCGAAGAATGCTGCTAGCCAGTATGACAAGCGTGTCGCGACGCCGCTATGCACGGTTCGCCGCAGCATTCGGACAATCGCGATTGCGTCTTCCGCTGGAATGCGCGGCGCTTTCACGGTTTCTCGAGGAGGGCAGCTCGCGCTGTGCGTTGCACGCGACCCCCTCACGCGTGGCGAGTTCGTCGCCGCCGAGGCTTCGGGCGTGTGTGAAAGATCCGCCCTTCGGGATCCAAGTGAGCTGGGCACCACTACTGCCAGAAATGCCGTTTCCGGCCTCG